>JAZMZX010000132.1:0-9816 GCA_045586225.1 Eubacteriales bacterium | reverse complement strand
TTCTTTTTGTAAAGTCTAAAAATACCCACTCCAAGAAAAAGAACGCTTATGGACAAAAGCGATATTAAACATATAAAGTGAACATTTCCATTTGAGTATTGCTGCCAATTATTTAAATTAACCTGATAGGAGTTGTTATTTGTACCAAATAATTTATCCGCAACGTAATTCGTGAAATAATACACAACAGTGCAAAAAGCGATACAAATGCCCGCTTTGAGAAAAGCATCAAAGCGAAGCGCGCAAATGACGGCGCAAATTATCGCAGGAATGAAGGCATAGCACGTGATCAATGTCGCGGGAACGACTCTGAATGGATTCCAAATGTGAATATTCAGCAAAAGTAAAATCGTTAAAACGCAAGCCACTGTAAACAAGATTATAAACTTGTAGCGGGATATTTTTGTCTGAGATAAGAAGATAGGCGCAAAGATGACCTCATAACCGATCAAAATACCGATACAAGCCGTTAAAAACCAAGATAATCCACTCGTATATACTGCGCAGGCAAATAAAAGCAGACAAATCGAAAGATACGTCGAAACAGAAAAAACAAGTAGCTTTTTTAAATTAAAAAAGAAGGTAAAGGTCGGGACAAAGGAGTATGCACAAATCAGCGCGGTTAATACGATAAAGAACCAGGAGAGCGTATGATTTATGGCAAGATTGCAAATAAAACAGGTTAAGAGTGCGACCACATAGGATATGGTCGGAACCCAAAACCAAGCTCCGCGGATCACACGGAATTTTCGTGCCTCACGTTTCATCTTCCTTGTGTCCGTGTCGGTTGAGGCAGTAATCAATTCGTGTTCGCTTATATCAAGTACACGGCAAATATCAGAAATCATAGTGATGTCGGGATAGGACACACCTCGCTCCCATTTGCTCACTGCCCCCTCGGTAACAAACAACAGTTCTGCCAAATCTTTTTGCGAATAGTTTTTCTCAGTTCGTTTGATTTTTATGAATGAACCGAATGTTTTTTTATCTGTCATGTTTGACCACCTCTGCCCATTATTATACAGGACCATGTATTTTCTGTCAATGGACTGTTAAGCCACCCCATATTTTAACGTGATAGCATCAAATTCTTATTCCCATTATATTACAAAAACCTCAGAAAATCAATCTGAGGTTTCTGTCTTTTCTGGCGGTAGGTAAATCTGTCCTTTAGGGTACAGCCCTATTCTCCGTCTTTTTTATTTTTGTGCTTGCACCGTTTCCCCGTCGGAGGTGACCTTGACGGTGCCGTCAAGGTCGGTGCGGAATATCTCCGCGCCCGCAGACGACAGCCTGTCGAGGACGCTTTCGTGAGGATGGCTGTATTCGTTTTGAGCGCCGCAGGATATCACCGCCAGCTTCGGGGTGACAGCGGCGAGAAGCTCGGCTGAGGTGGCGTTTTTCGAGCCGTGGTGGCCAACCTTCAGCACGTCGCAATCAACGGCGTTAGCGTATTTTGTAATGATCGCAGCTTCGGCGTCCCCCTCGCAGTCGCCCGTGAAAAGAAACGAGGTGCTCCCGAAATCGAGCCTCGAAACGAGGCTGTCCAGGTTTGCATCGCCGAAAACCGTGTCCGTAGTCAGTGCCGTGACGGAAAGCCCGCCAAATGCGAAGCTCTCGCCGCCATCGGCTTCGATGATGCGGCAGCCCTCTTCTTCTATTGCATCCAAAAGCTCCATATAGCATCGCTCCTCCGACCCAAACGAGGACATCATCACCGACAAAACGCGGAATTTGTTCATCACGCCGTCGGCACCGCCAATGTGGTCGTCGTGGGGATGAGACAGCACCATGCAGTCGATCTTTTCCACACCCAGCCGCTCAAGATACGCGATCAGCCTCTCCTCGCTTTCGTTTGTGCCTGCGTCAAAGAGGATGGCGGTGTCGCCCGCCAGCGCAAGGGCTGCGTCTGCCTGCCCCACGTTGAAATAATAAACGGTCAGCGGCGGCGACGGGCGAAGATAAAATACTGTTACGTAAATGATCGCGGCTGCCGCAATTACCGCCGCCGCTGCCCAAAGGGCGATCTTTTTCAGCTTCATAATCTGCACCGTCCAAAAAGCCGAGGCAGGTGTCCGCCTCGGCGATTTTTGTTAATCAAGAGTGTCCCAATAAGCCTTTATAACGGCTGCAGCTCCCTTTGCGTCTACCTTCGTGGTGTTTATCACAAGGTCGTAAAGGTCGGAACGGCCCCATTTTCTGCCCGTGTAGTGGCTATAGTAGGATGCACGCTTTTTGTCCGTTTTGATGCAAAGCTCCTGAGCCTTGGAAAGAGGAATACCGCGGCGGTCCGCAACGCGCTGCGCACGGACACCAAGGTCTGCCTCAAGGAAAACCGACACCTTCTTTTCGTTGTCGCGAAGCACGTAGTCTGCGCAGCGGCCAACGATGATGCAGGGTCCCTTGTCCGCAAGCTCTCTGATTATATCGGACTGATGAATGAAAAGCTTGTCGGTGATAGGCATATTGTACGGCATTGCCATGGAGTTAAACTCAACGGAGCCGACGGCCAGCGTATAAAGAAGGCTCGACTGAGATTTTTCGTCAAAATTCTCGATAACGTCTTCTTTCATTCCGCTTTTGTCCACAGACATTGTGATAAGCTCTCTGTCGTAGCAGGGAATGCCAAGGAGCTCTGAAAGCAGCTCACCCGTGAATCTGCCGGATGCGCCATACTGTCTTGCGATGGTGATAACCTTATTAGCCATAGTGTGCCTCCGTAAATATTTTATTTGATCAATTTGATCCTTGTGGGAGCCTCAAGCGCCCAGGCAGCCCCGTCGGGCGCCGCTGCGGATAAGGCATATTTTTCGCCGCTGCTGTCGGTAACGACGAATGTGCGAACAGTGACTCCCTCCTGCTTTTCCGTGGTATCCACGGAGGTAAGCGAGCGTGAAAGCCCCTCTCCCGTGTATTTGATATAGGATTCCTTCCGGCTCCAGATCAGATAAAACTCTAAAATAGGATCCTCGGCGGCATCCACAGCCGCTTTTTCCCTTTCGGTGAAGGCACGGCGCATTATGCGCGGTATGCGCTCCTCGCGGCCTTCCCTTCTGACGTGCTCAACGTCAACGCCCACCTCGAGCCCGTCGGCATCCGTCATAAGGATGCCTGCGGCAAGACTGCCGCTGTGGCTCATATTATATTTTACGTCCGGGCGGTTCGGAAGGTACGGCTTTCCGTGCTCTCCCTCGGAAACGGGCTCATCCACGGCGCCCACGGCGCCGAGAAGCCGGGCGCGGAGAAGCTCTGCTGCGAGAGCTTCCCTTTTGCCGTCCTCAGTTTTTCTGCGGTTTATCTTATTCTGTGAGTATTCCGAAAGCTGCCGTACGGCTTCTTTCCCGTCGCCGACGTCACAGGCATCGGCTATGTAAAAAAGCAGCACCTTAGTCTTCGATCATGTAAGGATATTCAACGGCGTAAATGGGCACGAAGTTTTCCTTGATGCTGCGGGGGCTTACCCAGCGGTAAAGGTTCAGCGCGCTTCCTGCCTTATCGTTCGTGCCGGAGGCTCTGCCGCCGCCGAAGGGCTGCTGACCGACAACGGCGCCGGTGGGCTTATCGTTGATATAGAAGTTGCCCGCGGTGTTGGTGAGTGCCTTTTCCATATGCGCAATAACGGAGCGCTCACGTGCGAAGATAGCGCCTGTGAGGCCGTAGGGAGATGCGGTGTCGCAGAGCTTGAGAGTTTCGTCCAGCTTGTCGTCATCGTACACGTATACGGTGAGAACGGGTCCGAAGATCTCCTTTACCATAGACTCGTAATCGGGAGTCTTGGCTTCGATGAGAGTGGGATATACGAAATAGCCAACGGAATCGTCGTAAGAGCCGAACACTACCTCAGCATCGGGAGAAGCGTTTGCTCTGTCGATGTAGCCCTTGATATTATCGAAGGAGTTGCGGTCGATAACGGCACCCATAAAGGTGGTGAAATCGGTAACGTCGCCAACCTTCAGGCGGCTTACGATAGCGGTGACCTTTTCCTTTACCTCTGCCCAGATGGAGGCGGGGATGAAGGCACGGGAGGCTGCGGAGCACTTCTGGCCCTGATATTCGTACGCGCCTCTTACCATAGCGGCTGCGAGAGCGTCAACGTTTGCGGAGCTGTGTGCGAAGATGAAGTCCTTGCCGCCGGTCTCGCCAACGAGTCTGGGGTAGGATTCATAGGTTCTGATGTTTTCGCCAACGGTCTTCCATACGCCGGAGAACACCTCTGTGGAGCCGGTGAAGTGGAAGCCTGCCATCTTGGGATGGGTGAGGATATACTTGCTTACCTCAGAGCCGCGGCAGGGGATGAAGTTGATAACGCCGTCGGGAAGTCCCGCTTCGTGGAGGACCTCCATGATGATATAGTTGGAACGTACTGCGGTGGAGGAGGGCTTCCAGAGCACGGTGTTGCCCATGATGGCGGGAGCGCAGGAAAGGTTACCGCCTATGGAGGTGAAGTTGAAGGGCGAGATAGCCATTATGAAGCCGTCGAGGGGTCTGTACTCAACTCTGTTCCATGTGCCGGCTGCATTACCGGGCTGCTGACGGTAAATGGATTCTGCGTAGTATACGTTGTAGCGGAAGAAGTCTGCAAGCTCGCAGGCGGAGTCGATCTCTGCCTGGAATGCGGTCTTGCTCTGACCGAGCATGGTGGCTGCGTTGATCTTGTCGCGGTAGGGACCGGAGATAAGGTCCGCTGCCTTAAGGAAGATGGCTGCGCGGTGCTCCCAGGAGATGTTTTCCCAGGCGCTCTTTGCTGCGAGAGCGGCGTCAACCGCCATGAGAAGCTCGTCCTTACCTGCAACGCAGTAGCGGCCGATAACGTGCTTATGGTCGTGAGGCATAACTACCTCTGCGTACTTATCGGTGTAGATCTCCTTGCCGCCGATGATGAGAGGCATTGTAACGACCTCGGCGGACTGACGTGCGAGCTCAGCCTTAAGGCTTGCTCTTTCGGGAGAGCCGGGCATATAGCCGCGGATAGGTTCATTCTTGGGGGTGGGTACGGAATAGATTCCGGTGGTCATAGATGGGATTCCTCCATATATAAAGATTTTTTAATACGAACTTAAAGGTGCGACCTTATATCCTCATACCGGAAAAGCCTGAGAATACCATCGCAATAAGTCCCGCGGCCAGAAGCACGGTGGGAATGCCGCGTATTGCTGCGGCCTGTCTGGATGCGGGGATTCCGTCCCAAATAACGGCGAACACCAGATATGCAAACATAGTGCCAAGGGACGAAAGAGCGGCAAAGACAACGCTTTCGGTGAGACCTATATCAAATCCGACGGCGGCATACACGATGCCGACCGCAGCCGAATTGACTGTAAGCGCTGTAAGATAGGGCTTAAGCCCACGGTAAAGGGCAGGCAGAGCCTTTTTGATCAAAGCCACAGCCCCAACGGAAACGGCAACGGAAATGATGGGTGCCGCAAGCACGCCATAAACGGCAGCATCTGCTTTTATCACAGTCATCAAAACCCAAAGCAACGAAACGGAAATTGACGATACCAGAGTCAAAAATGCACCGGAAAGCGCCGCGTGGCGGGGTGAATCGGAAAAATCGCGAAGTCTGTCCACGCCGCACATGGAAACAAACACCGCATTTTCGGCGATGATCGCCGTGAATATCAGGGAAAAAAGCTCACTCATCGATAACCGTGACCTCCTCTTCCCTCTTGATTTTCTTCATCCGCAAAGCGCGGACGATAACGCAAATAACGTTGATAAGCGCAGCATATGCGCCCAGCATCATAAGCCCGAAGGCGGGCTTTGCCGCTATGGGCAGAGATACGTGGGCAACGGTGTGCCCCATAAGGGTGCCAAATGCCAGAAGCTCTCTCATCGCGGCGACAGACACCGCAACGGCTGCGAAAAGAGCACCCGTTACGGCAGAATCAAGCACTGCCTCTGCTACGTGCTCATCGCTTTTCGGCACACGGCTCAAAACGAGACCGCTCGCCGCCGTAAGCGCCATTATCTTTGCGATACTGTCGCTTGCGATAATATCAAAATGGGTATAGACCGTGGCCGCACACATTGCAACCGCGGCACAAAGGGTGAAATATACTGCCTCCACGCCCGCTTTCGCTGTAATCTTATAGAGAGGTGCAGCTGCAGCCGCCGCCAGTGTCAGCATAACGAGCACGGCAGCCGATGTGAAAAGTGCGGCTTTCACGTTGACAGTGGCAAGCACCGCGGTGGCGGCGCTTCCCATAACCGCAGAAAGGAGCCTTTCGCGCGAAAGGGCGCTCATACATATCTCCAAAACCTTTTTCATGCAGCCGCCTCCGTTTCGGAAGAAGCTTCGGTTTCGGCTGTTTGCTCTGCAGGAGTTTCTTCTGCAGTGGTTTCTTCAGCAGTCGTTTCTTCCGCAGTGGTTTCTTCAGCTGTGGTTTCCTCCGCAGTGGTTTCTTCAGCTGTGGTTTCCTCCGCAGTCGTTTCTTCAGCTGTGGTTTCTTCAGCTGTGGTTTCCTCCGCAGTGGTTTCTTCCTCGGTCTCCTCGGTCTCAACGGGCAAGCGCTCTACGGTCGTTTCAAGAGCCGTTGTTTTCGCCGGCTTTTTTATTGAAAGACGGTCCTCGTCCTTTTCTTCATCTTCGTCCGGGTCTTCGTCCTCTTCGGTCTCGGTATCGGGAGCCATGTCAGAGTCCTGGCTGCCGCTTTCATCGGGCGGAGCTGACGTATCCCCGAAGGGGTCGCTTTCGCTGTTGTCCTCGGGCTCATCTTCTTCCCGCTCCGTGTCGGTGGCTTCATCGCCGAGGTCCGCATCGGAGGAATCGTCAGGCCGCATGTTAATGGGCGGTGTGGATTCCGTGGACGGCACTTGGCTCTTGTCCTTCGCAAGGCCTGCAACGAACAAGGACGCAGCCACGACGGAAAGCATTATCAAAAGCGGCACAAGAACCGAAAGTGCTCTTGCAAGCCTGGAATCTTTCATTCTGCTGCCTCCGTTTCGGAGGTGGACTTTTCATCCCTGAAGCGTCTGGGCAAGGTGAATCTGTCGATAACGCCCGTCATCATATTCGCAAACAGTATCGCAACGGCAACCCCATCGGAGGAGGGGCCGAAAAAGCGCAGAAGTACTGTAACGGCACCGCAGATCACGCCGAAAACAAATTTGCCCATATTTGTAATGGGAGTCGTAACAGGGTCGGTAGCCATGAAGAAGGCGCCCAGGAAAAGACCGCCGGACACAGCCTCGGAAATGGCAAAGGAAATGCCGTTTACGTTTTGCGGGAACGCAATGGCAAGCGCCACCACCGTAACGATATATGCGGTGGGTATGTGCCAGCTGACGATGCCCCTTGCGATAAGATATATACCGCCTGCAAAGAGAAGCACCGTGGAAACCTCACCGATAGCACCGGCAACGTTTCCCGTCAGTATATCGTAAAGAGATTCCTCGGGTAAAAGTCCCTCCTTCAGTGCCAGAAGAGGCGTTGCTCCCGTGACGGTATCTGTCAGCGGGTCAAGATATATCCCCATTATACGGGGAAAAGCAAGCTTCAGAAATACGAAGCCGGAAATGGCGGGGTTCAGGAAATTGCCGCCAAGTCCGCCAAAGGCGCATTTAACGACGCCGACCGCAAATACGGCACCGATAACGGGCACGTAAAGAGGCACGGTGACAGGCAGGCACATTGCCAGAAGCACTCCTGTGACAGCGGCGGAAAGATCGCCAAGGGTTATATACTTGCGGCTGAGAACAGCGAATACCGCTTCCGTTGCCAGAGATGCAATAACCGAAACCGCAATGATAAGAAGTGTGCGGATGCCGAAGGCATACACACCCCACACCGCGGCGGGAATAAGCGCGATAAGAACGTCCGCCATAACGGTCCTGTTATTGTCGGGGTGCTTGATGTGAGGAGCGCGGCTCACGAAGCTGATGCTGTTTCCGTTCATGCTTCCACCTCCGCTCCGTTATTATTTTCTTTCACTTCACCCTTTTCGGAAGCTTCGGGAGAAGCCTCGGCTCCCGCTCTCATGCGTCTGATAGATTCGGTTATGGGCAGCTTGCCCGGGCAAACGTAGGAGCAGGCACCGCACATTTCGCAGTCGAGCGCGCCGCAGCGGATGGCTCGCTCAAGCTTGCCTTCCGTTATATATTTATATATGCTGCTGGGATAAAGCTTTGCAGGGCAAACGTTCAGGCATCTGCCGCACCTGATGCAGGCAGGGGGCTGGGAATAGCTCTCCGTCTCTCCCTTTGTGAAGGCAAGAAGGGCTGACGTTGTTTTCGTCACAACGGCACTGTCTCCCTCGCATTCGTTTCCACGGAAGGGACCGCCGTCCAGCATAAGGGCTGCTTCTTTTTTCAGTCCGCCCAGAGATGCTATAACGTCGGAAAACCTCATTCCGATGGGAACGAGAAGATTCCTCGGGCGGGCAAATGCATCGCCGTCGACAGTGATCACACGGGAGATATAAGGCATGCCCGATGCAAATGCGGAATAAATATTTGCCGCCGTAAGCGCGTCGAAAATAACGCAGCCTGCCGCCTCGGGGCCTTCATTCCGGCGAAGCTCACGGCCGGTAACTGAATAGACGATCTCGCGGGGATTGCCGCCGGGATATTTCGAGCGCACGGGCGTGACCTTTATAAGCTTGTCACGGCGCAGAAGAAAATTCAGACGTCTTATAACGGCGGAGCTTCCCTCGCCCACAACGATGATGCCGCGGCGGAGACTCAGCGCCTTCAGAATTATTTTGAAGCCATTGATAACGGCAGAGGGATTCTCCGTGAGAAGACGGTGAGCCCCCGAAACGTATGGCTCGTCGAACACGCAGTTGAGGATGCAAAGCTCAGCCTTTCCGACAGCGGACGATATCTTTCCGTCGGCGGGGACACCGTCTTCGGTGACGATGCCCGCACTGCGGACGATATCAACGATCTCATGGCTTTCGCACTCGGCAAGACGCTTTTCACATTTTTTTATATCGGGGGATACCGTGTATGCAAGATCGTTTTTGATCTCGACGTATCCTGCGGTGCTGCCGTCGGGAAGCTTCATTTCGCCGATGGCGGTGACTGTGCCCGAAACGGGAGAATGAACGGGAAGCGCAGCTTCTCCGCCGCCGATAACGGCTCCGCGAAGAACGGTATCACCAACAGAAACGGAGGGGACAGACAGAGCGCTGCCGTATGCAGGCATGGGGACCCTTAAAATCTCGGGCGGTGCGACACGTTCGATCTTTGCTTTGCGGGATCTATTCTCGCCGAAATATATACCTCCGCGGAACACGTATGCCATATTTTGCCTCTCCTTTCCGTTTAGCAATAATACTCTCCATAGTATTATATATTAATTCTGTCAAGTTTTCAAGTGTTTCAAAAAAAGAGCTCAATACCGATGAAAAGTAACAAAAAACGACGCCCGAGAATCCTTTCCGAGCGGCAGAAATATTTTTTGATTTTTTTGAAAATAAGTGTTGACAAGCGGTTTGTGTTCTGTTATAATAACAAAGCTCCTGCGGATGCACGTGAGCACGTGGCGGAATAGCTCAGTTGGCTAGAGCAACCGGTTCATACCCGGTAGGTCATGGGTTCAAGTCCAATTTCCGCTACCAGGCCCGTTGGTCAAGCGGTTAAGACACCGCCCTTTCACGGCGGTAACACGAGTTCGATTCTCGTACGGGTCAAAACAAAAAGCACACCACTCGGTGTGCTTTTTTGTTTATCTCAAAGCTCTGCGATCAATCTGACCTTCAGGGGTCTTTTGGTGAGAAATTCCGCGTTTTCATCCATGGTCGTTCTCGGATGCTGATACACGTCCTCGCCCACGGTGATATCCTCGTCAATAACGTAAAGATACCCTTTGGC
>JAZMZX010000131.1:0-15324 GCA_045586225.1 Eubacteriales bacterium | reverse complement strand
GCGTGAGCAAGCTCCTCGTCTTCGGGGAAGGAGGGGGCGATACGGAGGTTCGTATCGAGGGGGTCGCGTCCGTAGGGGTACGTTGCGCCTGCTTCGGTGAGCTTAACGCCTGCCTCGAGGCAAAGCTGATAAACGCGGCGCGCGCATCCGGGCGCAACATTCAGGCTCATGAAGTAGCCGCCGCGGGGGCGCTTCCACTCTGCGATGCCTCTGCCGCCGAGCTCGCGCTCGAGGGTATCGCACACGATATCGAACTTAGGGCGGAGAATGTCCGCATGGTGACGCATATGCTCGCGAACGGCGTCTGCGTGACCGAAGTACTTAACGTGACGCATCTGGTTGATCTTATCGTAGCCGATGGTCTGATACGACATAAGGCCCTTGATCTGATTGAGGTTTGCGGTGCTTGCCGCCATAATGGCAACGCCGGAGCCGGGGAAGGTGATCTTGGAGGTGGAAGCGAAATACATGATCATATTTTCGCTTGCGGGACCAAGCTTCTTCGCTTCGGTGAAGATATTGAGAAGCTCATCCTTATCGTCGGGATAAAGATCGTGAACGGAATATGCGTTATCCCAGAAGATTCTGAAGTCGGGAGCCTTGGGCTTAAGAGCAGCCATACGCTTTACGACCTCATCACTGTAGGTGATGCCGGTGGGGTTCGAATACTTGGGAACGCACCAGATACCCTTGATAGCCGCATCGGACTGCACGAGGCGCTCGATCTCGTCCATATCGGGGCCGTCGTCGTTGATCCTGATATTGATCATTTCGATACCGAGAGACTCACAAACGGCAAAGTGGCGGTCGTAGCCGGGTGCGGGGCAAAGGAACTTTACCTTCGTTTCGCGTCCCCAGGGGCGGGGAGAGCCGTAAACGCCAAAGTGCATTGCGCGAATGATGGTATCATACATCAGGTTCAGGCTGGAGTTGCCTGCAACGAGGATGTTTTCCGCAGGGATATCGAGAAGCTCGGAGAAGAGGTGCTTCGTTTCCGGAAGTCCGTCGAGAACGCCGTAGTTACGGCAGTCGAGACCGCCCTCGGAGATACAGTCATCACTGTTTGTGATAACGCCGAGCATACCCATCGTCAGGTCAAGCTGTGCTTTACCGGGCTTGCCTCTCGTCAGGTCGAGAGAATAATTCCTGCTTTTTAATTCATCATAACGGCGTCTTATAGCCGCAGCTTCGTCTAATGATATCAAAATATTGTACCTTACTTTCTATAGGATAATGCGGCATCACGCCGCCGCGGAATTAAAACTCCGCGTTGCCCGCTGTGCGGGGGAAGGGCTGCACGTCGCGGATATTGCCCATACCCGTGATGTACATAAGGAGTCTGTCGAAGCCGAGGCCGTAGCCTGCGTGCTTCGTACCGCCGAAGCGGCGAAGCTCCATATACCACCAGTAGTCCTCTTCGTTGAGGCCGCAGCGCTCGATAGCCGCGCGGAGGTAATCCTCGCGTTCCTCACGCTGGGAGCCGCCGATCATTTCGCCAACACCGGGAACCAGCATATCGCAGGCTGCAACGGTCTTTCCGTCGTCGTTCAGGCGCATATAGAAGGCCTTGATCTCCTTGGGATAGTCGGTAACGAAAACGGGGCGCTCGAAGATCTTTTCGGTGAGGTAGCGCTCATGCTCGGTCTGCATATCCATGCCCCAATAAACGGGATACTTGAAATCTGCGCCGGACTTTGCCAAAAGCTCAACGGCTTCGGTATAGGTAACTCTGCCGAACTCACTGTTCACAAGTGCGTTGAGGCGCTCGAGAAGAGTCTTATCGATAAACTTATTGAAGAATTCCATTTCTGCGGGGCAGTTATCAAGAACGTACTTGACGATATACTTGATCATGTCCTCCGCAAGCTCCATATCGTCCTCAAGATCCGCAAATGCGATCTCAGGCTCGATCATCCAGAATTCCGCCGCATGACGGGTGGTGTTGGAGTTTTCGGCACGGAAGGTGGGGCCGAAGGTGTACACGTTGGAGAATGCCATTGCAAAAGTCTCAACGTTGAGCTGGCCGGAAACGGTGAGGTTTGCGCTCTTTCCGAAGAAGTCCTTGGAAAAGTCGATCTTGCCCTCGTCATCTCTCGGGATATTGTCAAGATCAAGGGTGGTGAGGCGGAACATTTCGCCTGCGCCCTCGCAGTCGGAGCAGGTTACGATGGGGGTGTGAACGTATACGAATCCGCGGTCCTGGAAGAAGCGGTGAATAGCCATAGCGGCAACGCTGCGAACGCGGAATACTGCGGAATAGGTTGCGGTACGGGGGCGCAGATGCGCGATGGTGCGCAGATATTCCATTGTATGACGCTTGTTCTGCAAAGGATATTCGGGAACGGAGGAGCCTTCAACGGTGATGGCATCCGCGTGGATCTCGAAGGGCTGCTTTGCGCCGGGGGTGAGCACCAGCTTACCCACAACGTGCAGAGAGCATCCTATATTCTGATGTGCGATCTCATCGTAATTATTGAGCTTAGCGGCTTCAAACACCACCTGAAGGTTGGTGAAGTAGCTTCCGTCGTTGAGTTCAATGAAGCCGAACGCATTGGAAGCACGCATTTTTCTTGCCCAGCCCACAACGTGCAGGGTCTTATCCGCATACGCCTCGGGCGTCTTCCATATCGATTTGATCGAGGTAACATCTTTTCTTTCCATGATAATTCCTTTCCGTAACCGTATTTGCAAGTCAAAAGCCTTCGTTTTTTCATAAATTGCGAATACAGTTTTTATATTATAGTATATTTCGTTTATTTTTGCAAGATGTAATTGCAATAATTTTATTTTTCTCGCGCCCAAAAATCCGACAGAACGCGCCCCAGCGACCTTTCGTCACCAACGAGGCGCATCCTTTCCCAGTGTGAGGGGAAAAGGGCTCCGTAGTCGCCGCCGCCGAATCTGTCATCTATGAGCAAAACCACGCCGCGGTCGTGCTCGCCGCGGATAACTCTTCCCGCCGCCTGGAGCACCTTATTCATACCGGGGAACATATACGCAAACTCATGCCCCCGCTCGCAGATGCGGTCGAAATAGTCCCGCCGCAGGTTGGACACCGCCGATATCTGCGAAAGCCCCACGCCAACGATGACGACACCGGAGAGCCTGTCGCCCGGCAGGTCCACGCCCTCGGAGAAGATACCGCCCAGCACGCAGAAGCCTATCCTTGAGCGCGCGGGATTCGGGGTGAATCGAGAAAGGAATTCCTCCCTTTCCTGCTCCTTTTTGATGTTTTGCTGCAGGATAAGCTCCGCTTCCCCGTCGCCGTACATGGCGCGGAAGGTATCGCACACCAGCTTCTGATACTTATACGACGGCAGATAGCAAATGTAGTTGCCCGTTTTTGCCTTCGCCACCGTGTATATCATCGCTGCGATGGAGGATGCCGTGGCTTCTCTGTCCGCAAGGCGGGTGGATATTTTATCCGCCACAAGAACGGCAAGATTACCGCTGTCGTAGGGAGACGGAAGCTCAAGAGTCTCCGCATCCTTGCCTAGGCCGAGCATACTGCAGAAGTAGTCCGGCGGCTCAAGGGTGGCAGAGAAAAACACCGCCGCCTTCGCCCTCGCAAGAGAGGCGGAAAGATGCGCCGACGGATCGAGGCAAATGTGACTGCACTTTATGTCACCTCCGAATATCTCCGCAAAGGCAACGTGCCGTTTATCGAAATACTCCTGAGACGAGGCAAAGTCCGAAAGCTCGCCAAAGCCTGCCGCAAGTGTGCGCAGCTGCCGTTTCATTGATTCGGGGGCCTCCCTTTCCCTGCGCAAGGCACGCAGGAATTTGCCGCAGAGCTCGGCGGCCAAGTCTGCCGCCTTTGCAAGGGATGCAAAGGGCTCGCTTTCGATGGCATAGCCCATTTCGTTGCCGTCCTTATCCTCAGTTACGGTTTCGGCTGCCCGCTCGCGCATTTTCGAAATCTCATCTGCCACGGCGGCAAGAGCGGCGGATATCTCCGCATCTGTGTCGCCGAAAAATGAGATAAGACTGCGGACGGTGGAGAGCTTCAGTGATGCCGAATACATTTCCGAGGCTCTGTCCACAAGGTTGTGCGCCTCGTCGCAGAGGTAGATATATTTTTCCGTTTTATGCTCGTTTTCCTCGTCCTTATCGAAGAAGCGACGGAAATACACCTTCGGGTCGAAGACGTAATTGCAGTCGCAAACGATCAGGTCTGCAAGCTCCGCTGCGTCCAGCGAAAGCTCGTAGGGACACACGTTATACTTTTCCGCTGCGGCGGAAATGTGGGCTGAGGTGATGTGCTCGCCCTTCCCCGTGTGTGCGATAAGCTCATAGAGCGCATCGCCCACTCTGCCGTAATGTCCCGCGGCGCGGGGGCAAAGCTCGGGGCTGCAGGATGCGCCGGGATAAAGCTGACCGCCCGAGGGGCATATCCTGTCTCTCGCAAGGACGGTGACGGCGCGGCAGGAGGGCAGTCTTTTCAAAAGCAGCGACGTTGCCGCCTCCGCAGCCTCCGCTGTTGACGATTTCTGTGTCAGATAAAATATTCTGTCAACGTATCCGGCGCCAAGGCTCTTCAGGGACGGAAAAACGGATGCCATAGTCTTGCCGATGCCGGTGGGTGCCTCGATGAGAGCTCTTTTTCCGAGCCTCGCCGCCTTCACCACGGCGGCCATAAAGTCCCGCTGACCCTCGCGCACGTCGGGATACGGGAATTTCAGCTTTCCTATCTCATCGCTGAGGCTTTGCCGACGCAAAAGGAAAAGCTCCGCCCAGCGCGCGTATTGCCGCAGCAGCCCCGCCGTTTCCGCCTCAAGCTCGGGGAGCGTGAAGGGGCATTCAAAGCTCCGCTGTCGGCCTTCTCCCTTTGGGGCGTAGGTTATTCTGACGGTAGCCCCGCGTCTGCCTTCCCTTTTACACCACATATATGCATACAGCACGCCCTGAGCCACGTGGGCGGCGGGCATTCTGTCCGCACCTCCGTAAAAGGAGCCGGACACTGTCTTTATCTCTTCGATTATATCGCCGCCGTCGGTATCGGAAACGTAAATGCCGTCGGCACGTCCAGAAAGGACGTACCTTACACCCTTCACCGAAAATTCGTGCTCAAGGGGCTCCTCGATAAGGCACTCCGTGCTTCCGTCGGCAAGACGTTTATGGGTGAGCTTCCCGTCCTCCGCGGTGACTCTTCCCCCGCCGCCGATATCTCCGCTGCGGCAAACAAGGTCGGTGAGCGAACGCACCGTCAGGTACAGAGTATTCGTATTTTCATCGTATTTCACTTTTATGCGTCCGCCTCCTTCCGTTTTATCTTTGGATATATAACTCCATTATAATTATATAACAAAGCAACCCGTGTTTCAAGCAACATTCACCATGTTTTACCGATTCCCTTTCACGAAAGTGCACTCACACGCGAAGGAATGTGATATAATGAAATGATGAAAAATGACCGCGCCACAGGCGCGGTCACACAACCGTCAGAATTCGTATTTTCTCAGCTTCGCATTATCCTCAAGATAATTATAATATTCGTCGTTGGTCATATCCTGAAAATATGTTTTTATCACACGGCACACGCCTCCGTGGCAAACGAAGAGAACGTTTTTATTCCGATATTTTGCCTTCACCTCTTCGATGAGGCTGTACACTCTGTATCCCACCTGCATCATGGATTCACCGCCCGGGTATTTATATGCAAAGTGGCGCTTGTTTGCGAGAAAATCAGGGTCGTAGCCGCTGACGCCCTCGTATATGCCGTAGTCCTGCTCGATGAGCCTTTCATCCACCGTTACCTCCACACCGCACGCCTCGGAAACAACTCTTGCCGTTTCCCTTGCACGCAGCAGGGGCGACGAGATTATTATATCAAGGTGTGCGTCCTTTGCCTCCAGAGCAAGGCGTCCTGCCTCCTTATATCCCTCCTCCGTGAGGGGCACGTCCGTTCTTCCGCAAACGAGAAAAACGTCGTTCCACGGTGTTTTTCCGTGACGGGCAACGTATAAGCTCATACTTTATCTCCATAAACGTATTTTTTATATTCTATCACAAGTTTCTCATATCCGAAAGGAAGTTTTATGAAAAAATCGGTATCCGCAGAAATAATGAAGGAATCGGACCTTGCCACCGCCGCCACCCTTGAGGGCGGCACACGGGAGCTGATGGGCCGCGCAGGCGCCGCTCTTGCGGGCTATGCAGCAAAAAGGTCGCCCCGGCGGGTGGCTATAGTGTCCGGCCCCGGCGGCAACGGAGGCGACGGATACGCCGCCGCGCTCTGCCTTCACGGGCTTGGTATCCGCACGCAGATATTTTCGCTCTCGGAGCGGTCCTCCGCCGACGGCGAATATTATCGGAAAAAGTGCCGCGCCCTCGGCCTCGAAAGCGAGCCTATAACGGAAAAAATCGACCTTTCGGACTTCGACGTGATCGTTGACTGCCTTTTCGGCATCGGATTTCACGGCGAGCCCCGCGGGGTGGCTGCTGCCGCCATCGTGGCAATGAACGCCTCAGATGCATTCGTTATCAGCGCCGACATAAATTCGGGGCTGAACGGCAACTCGGGGCAGGGTGAGCTTGCGGTGCGCTCCGATCTCACCGTTGCCATCGGTGCCTGCAAGCACGGTCACTTCCTCGGCAGGGCAAAGGACCTTATCGGCGACCTGGTCCTTGAGGACGTCGGCATCGCCGTCACCGACGGCACCGTTTCCGTGGCTGATCCGGGCGACCTCGCCTCTGCCTTTCCCCGCCGACCTCATAACTCCCACAAGGGCACGTTCGGCACCGCCGCCGTTTTCGGCGGCAGCATCGAATATTCCGGTGCTCTGAAGCTTGCGGCAATGAGCCTTGCCGCTCTCAGGTCGGGCGCAGGCTTATCGAAGATCATTGCGCCCGGCTCCATCGTTCACGGGCTCCTTCCCTACGTGCTTGAATCCACAATTTACCCGCTCCCCGACGAGGGCGGACACGTCATCTTCGATAAGGAAGCCGTCAACGGCGCCCTTGACCGCGTCACCTCCCTTGCGATCGGCATGGGCTGGGGCAAAAGCGGCGAAAACGAAAGGATCCTTTCCCACATTCTCCAAAGCTTTTCCATAGCGCTCACCGTTGACGCGGACGGGCTCAACACCCTTGCCGCAAGCAAGGATGCCCTCGCCCTTCTGAAAAGCACACGGTGTTCCGTGGTGCTGACGCCTCACCCTGCTGAGTTTTCCCGACTTTCGGGAAGGTCCGTTTCCGAGATACTCAGTGACCCCGTGGGAGAGGCAATGGATTTCGCCCGTGAATACGGCTGCATTCTGCTGCTGAAGGGAACCTCCACTGTTGTCACCGACGGAAAACAAGCCGTCATCGTCACCGCGGGCTCCCCCGGCATGGCGAAGGGCGGCTCCGGCGACGTGCTTTCGGGCGTTATTGCAGGGGTGCTTGCCCACGCACCTGCCACCGTGACCTCCGTTGCGGCTGCTTCCCACCTTTGCGGCACCGCTGGAGAGCTTGCCGCCGCCTGCGTGGGAGACGTTTCCGCCATTGCATCCGACACAGTGCGCCATATTCCCGACGCCATAAGATCCATGCGCGGTGAATGAATACCGTATTGACACGGTAATTATATAATGATATAATTTTATGATACAGAACTAATGTTTGTGCCGAAAAAGGAGGTGCGCTATGTCGGATAAAAAACGTCTGCCCGATGATTTTTGGGATCTTTCGTCCCTTTTGCCCAAAAAGCGCCCTGCCGTGATGCAGCAAAGACGCCCCGACACCGAGCCCGTTGACGTGATCGTTGACTCGCCAGAGGGTGAGAAAGAGAGCGGCGCGGAAAGCTCCATCGCGAATCTGAAAAGCAGATTCCGCGAGGTGAAGGCAAGCGGAAGAGAGCAGGAGCAAAAGCCCTCCGCCGAAAGCATCAGCATCAACGTAAGCATCAGCGGAGACACAAGCGTGAAAAGCGGAGAGCCACAATACCGCGCGGCTCTTAACCGCCCCTCATACGGCTCGCGTACAATTCCCCGCCGCGGCGAAACGGTTCAAAAAACACCGCGCCCCACCGCGGAGGCTATACTCGAATACGAGCCCGAGGATTCCCTTGTCCGCCGCGTTAAGATAATGCGCTGGCCCACAAGCTACACCTTCTACGAGCAGTTTCGCTCCGATGCCTATCGCTGCCGAAACGCCTCGGGCAAGCCCTCGTCTAAGGTGGATTTCTTCTCCTACACGCCTCAGTACCGACAGATGTCTCAGGCACAGCTGGACTATTATTTTTACTGGCGCTCACTCACTCAGCTGGGCGTGTTCGAGCCCACGGATTTTTCGTACATTCTTTTATATATTTACGAGATAATCAACCTTAACGACGCGATCGACACGAGTGTTGGTCTCGATATGCTCACGGAGCTGTGGCTCCGCTACCGCGACCCACACAAGGCTCTCGACAAATATCTTTCCGAATGGCTGGCAGATTACTGTCTCATACACCGACTGCCGCCCCCCAGAGAGAAGCTTTCCCCCATAATGCACGTTATTATGGAGTACACAACCTTCCGCGAGTTTTATATGACCGGCAACGTGCTGGACCCGCAGTCGCTCATTGCCCTTTCCTCAAGCTATTCCTGGCAAAAGAGCAAATACGCATCCGCAGATGATCCCCAGGTGCGCGGGCTCTATGAAAAGCACATCCCAGAAGCCCTCGCCTACGTGATAGCGCACACCGCCGACAGCCACTTCAACGTGACGGATATGAAGCCCGCACGCGCATCACGCGATGCATTCTGCGGCTCACTTTGCTCTCACAACATCAAGCGCCGGATAGACGTTGAATATTTCTCCTACACCCGCTCGCCGGAGCTGAGAGGGCTTATAACCGACATCGTCAAATATTCCGAAAACAAGCTCCGCGCCCATCTTTCCATCAAGTCGCGGCTCCGCGTTGAAAATCTCGACGTTAAGATCAGAGCCGCCATCGACGATTACTTCGCCGCCGCCTTCCCTCTCGACCGTCGGCAGAGCCGCCGCTCCGACGAGGAGGCTGAGGAGGAGCGCTACTATAACGCAATGTACGGTGCCCTTTCCGAGGGCGTCGACGTTACGGAAGCCCAGAAGATCGAGGCTGTTTCCTGGAGCATAACAGACAGGCTCACCGTCACCGAGGATGAGGCTGACGAAGACAATAGCAACGAAGCCGAGGCCGCCGCAGAGCCCATTTTCGAGGCTGCTTCCCCGACAGAGGTGCCCACGTCGGCGCCGGTTCAAAAGGATACGGAGGGGGGAGCGCTCCCTGCCGCCGCAGTTTCATTCCTTGCCGCCATCAGACGCGGCGACCCGCTTGCCGCAGAGCAGGCTTGCCGCTCTGCATCCCGCTATGCCGATGAGCTTGCGGAGATCATCAACAACTATGCCGTTGACACCGTGGGCGACATTTTCCTTGAGCCCGACGACAGAGGCGGCTACACCCTGATAGAAGACTACGAAGCCGAAATAGACGACGTTATTTCGTCACTCGGCGGCTTTTCCCACTGAAGAAAGGACGGAACAAAATGACAGACCGCACAAAAACCGTGCCACGCAGAATACTCTCGCGCCTGATGAACTCACTTTCCGCAGGCGTCGTTCCACGCACGGGCGCTCCCTATATAGCGATAGGAAGAAAGGATGAGCTCACCTCCCTGCTTTCCGACCTTGACAGGACGGGCGAGGGCGAATCCTCAATGCGCTTCCTCATCGGTCGCTACGGCTCCGGTAAGAGCTTCCTCATCCAGCTTATGCGGGGCTATGCCATCGACCGCGGATTTGTGACGGCAGACTGCGACCTTTCCACAGAGCGCAAGCTCTGCGGCACAAACGGCGCGGGCATCGCCACCTACCGCGAGCTTTTGCGCAATCTTGCAACGAAGGCCGCTCCCGAGGGCGGCGCGCTCCCTGCCATTCTGTCAAGATGGATATCGGACGTTAAATCCTCCGTTGCCGAGGCAGGTCTTGCTGTGGGCACAGATGAATTCAACAAAACCGTTCGGGCGCGCATTTTCGCCGCTGTCCGTGAGCTTGAATCCGGCGTGGGCGGCTTCGATTTTTCCCTTGTGCTTTCAAAATACTTCGATGCCTGCGAAGAGGGCGACGACGAAAAGAAGAGCTCCTGCCTGCGCTATCTGCGAGGTGAATTCGCAAACAAGACCGAGGCGAGAGCAAAGCTTCCCGGCATCGGCTCCGTTATCGGCGATGACAACTGGTACGATTCCATCAAGCTTATCGCGCGCCTTGTGACCTCCGTCGGCTACAGAGGCCTTGTGATCTTCATCGACGAGTGCGTGAATCTTTATAAGATACCGAACCGCATCAGCCGCGAGAATAACTATGAAAAGCTGCTTCTGATGTTTAACGACACCCTTGAAGGCCGCGCCGACAATCTTATGCTCGTTTTCGGCGGAACGCCTCAGTTTCTTGAGGACCGCCGCCGCGGACTTTTCTCCTACGAGGCGCTGCGCTCCCGTCTTTCCGACGGCAAATACGACACGGGCGAATATAAGAACATGATCGGTCCCGTTATCCGTTTGCGCCGTCTTTCCGACAACGAGCTTTACGCCCTCATCCTCCGCGTTACCGCCCTGCACGCAGAGCACTACGAATGGACGCCCCGCGTCACCGAGGAGGACACGAAGAATTTCCTCGCAGCAGCCACCTCTGCAGCAGGCGCCGACATTATGATCACGCCCCGCGAGATCATACGTGATTATATATCCGTTCTGAACATCCTGCTTCAGAATCCCGAGGCGGAGTTTTCCTCCATCGTTGCCACGGCAGGCATCCTCACCCCCGCAGCGGAGGCAGAGGACGTTTCCGCCGCCACGGTGACGGACACCGCCGTAAAGGAAGCATCCGCATCCGCATTTTCACCTGAGGACATCGTTTTATAAACCGAAACGAAGAAAGGACCGGTCACATTATGGAATACGGACGACTCCGCGACGCGGCGGAGGTGTTTGAGCTTTTCTCCCCATTCATTCAGGAATACATCTATTCACGCGGCTGGGACAAGCTCCATCAGGTCCAGATAGCCGCCGCCGACACCATATTCTCCACCGACAATAACCTTTTGATAACCTCTGCCACAGCTTCGGGTAAAACGGAAGCTGCATTCTTCCCCATTCTCTCGCAGTTTTACGACGACCCGCCCCGAAGCGTCGGAGCCCTCTATATCGCACCGCTGAAAAGCCTTATAAACGACCAGTTTTCCCGCATAGACGAGCTTCTCTCCATGACGGGCATCCCCGTTTACCATTGGCACGGAGACGTTGCGCAATCTCATAAATCCAAGCTTTTGAAAAAGCCCGAGGGAATACTGCAGATCACGCCCGAATCTCTCGAATCCATGCTGATGAACCGCTCAAACGATATCCCCCGCCTTTTCGGAGACCTGCGCTACGTTATCATCGACGAGATACACACGCTCACCTCCACCGACAGGGGAAATCAGGTTATCTGCCAGATAGAGAGGATCGCCAAAAAGATCGGACATCAGCCCCGCCGCATCGGTCTTTCCGCAACAGTGGGCGACACCTCCCTTGCCGCTGCCTGGCTCAGCGGAAACGACACCCGCGTGTGCGACGTGCCCACGGTGCCGCCCCAGCCCATCCGCTGGCGGCTGGGACTTGAACACTTCTATCTCGCAAACGAAGAAACGGTGCACATGGGCACCCACGAGGTCCGTCAGGGTCCCTCTGCCGGGGACCTCACCCCCGAGCCCGATGAGCTTCCCCGCTCCATCGACCCGGGCTATGAATACGTTTACGACTGCGTGAAGGATAAGCGCGCCCTTGTGTTCTCCAATTCCCGCGAGGAAACGGAATACGTTTGTGCCACCCTGCGTCAGATAGCGAAAAACAGAGGCGAGGACGATATTTTCCTCATCCACCACGGCAACCTTTCCGCCTCCATCCGCGAGGAAGCGGAGCTTCTCTTAAAAAGCGATGAGCAAAGGATGGTTGCCTGCGCTACCACGACCATGGAGCTTGGCATCGATATCGGCAAGCTTGAGCGCATCGTGCAAAACGGCTCCCCCGTTTCGGTTTCAAGCTTCCTTCAGCGTTTGGGACGCTCAGGCAGGCGTGACGCGCCGCCCGAGATGATGATGGTGTTCCGCGAGGAAACGCCCCTGCCAAACACTCCCCTTCCCGAGCTGATGCCCTGGGAGCTTCTGCGTGCCATCGCAATTATACAGCTCTATATCGAGGAGCGCTTTATCGAGCCGCCGGCAACGAAAAAAATGCCCTTCTCGCTTCTTTTCCAGCAAACTCTCTCCATCCTTGCCTCAGGCGGCGAGATGACTCCCGCCCGCCTTGCGGACACGGTGCTTTCGCTGCCCCCATTCCTTGCCGTTGAGCGCGAGGACTACAGAACTCTTCTTATCTCAATGATAAAGAACGATTTTCTGGAGCTCACCGAGGAGGGCGGACTCATCGTGGGCATCAGAGGCGAAAGGATGACGGCAGGCTTCAAATTCTACGCCGTTTTCAAGGATTCCGAGGACTACACCGTCAGATGCGAATCCGACGAGATAGGCACCATCACCGAAGCGCCTCCCGTGGGCGACAGATTTGCACTTGCGGGCAGAGTGTGGGAGGTGGAAGAGCTTGACCTTCCCCGAAAGCTCATTTACGTGCGCGCCGTCGGCGGCAAAATGGAGATATCCTGGCCCGGTGAGTTTGGCGAGATACACACCCGTATCCTTGAGAGGATGTATCGCGTGCTGCTTGAGGATAAGGAATATCCCTATCTCAAGCCCCGAGCCGCGGCAAGGCTTGATGTTGCCCGTCACGTTGCAAGAAACACGGGAATGCTCTCTTCTCCCATAGTTTCCCTGGGCGGGCTAACGTACTGCGTTTTTCCCTGGCTTGGAACCCGCTCATTCCGCACGCTCCGCCGCTACATTTCGAAAAACTCCAAGCGATTCGGCATATCAGGCCTCGAATTCGAGGGCTGCTACTACATTACCTTCCGCATGGAAAAAGGCACGTCAAGAGAGCTCCTTGCCTCCATCGATCGCGAGTTTGCCCGCGGCATCGACACCGACGAGCTTGTGGGCGACAACGAGACCCCCGTTTTCGATAAATACGACGATTACGTGCCATCGGAGCTTCTGCGCCGCGCATATTCCCGGGAGCGTCTCCGCACCGACGAAATTAAGGAGCGCGCGAAAAACGGCTGGAAGCTATAACAGACCTTCGCTTCATGAGAAACAAAAAAGCACCGCGATCATAAGATCGCGGTGCTTTTATTATCGCGTATTTAGTTATGCATCATCGTCAGCGGCCGGGTCTGCCGCCGGGGCGGCCTCCGCCGCCGTGGCCTCCGCCCATACCGCCGGGTCCCATGCCACCTTCACCGTAAACGTAGCCGTCCATTTCCACCGTCAGCGACGCCGTGCCAACCGTAATAACGTAGGTGCCGTCGGGCTTCACGTCTGGCGTGCTTACCAGCACGGAGCTATACTGCTTTTGGGGTGTATACGAAACGAGCTCTTTTCCCTCTTCGTCTGCAAGACTTATTTTTTGTGAGGTGAATGCCGTAAGCGAGCACATTATCGCCCCCTGTGTGGAATCGGAGCTGAAGTTTTCAGCCATTCCCGAGGCGCCCACAGCAACGAAAATACCGCCTGAGACGGTGGCGGTGGTGCCGTAGTCCAGTGCGCCGTTTCCGCTGTTTGTGGGGCCGTCAACGTAGGTTTCGCCGCCCGAAACGCGGATGTATCCGTTTGAATCTATCCCGTCGCCGTCTGCGTTCACGTAAAGCTTACCGCCTGCGATGTTGATACCATATTCGTCGGAGCCATCCATCATGCCGCCAAAGCCGCCGAAGCCTCCCATTCCGCCCGTTGACGTGCCGCCCGAGGCGTTCATTCCGTCGTCGGAGGCAAGCACCGTCACGTCGCCGCCGTTTACCGTTATCACGGTGCCCTCGATGCCCTCGTAGCTTTCCGTCACGTTGACCAGACCGCCGGACACATTGACTTCAGCATCGCTGTGGATGCCGTCGTCGCCTGTGGCGATCTCAAGCCTGCCGCCTGTCACCGTAACGTCTCCGCCTCCGTGGAGTCCGTCGTCGGCACTGTTTATGCTGAGGACTCCGCCGTTCACAAGGAGCTTACCCGCAGCCTTGATGCCTTTTCGGCTGACAGAGCCGTCGGATGCGCCGTCTTCACCGAGGCTTCCGGATGGGTCTCCCCAAGGGCTGCCCATTCCGCCAAAGCCGCCCATTCCGCCCATTCCGTCGCTATGGGTCTTGCCGTTTTCGAAGCCGCCGCCTGCAACGATCGAAACCTCCCCGCCGTCGATCTGTACGGCGGCGCCGCCGTGGATGCCGTCGCCTTCAGCGGCAGCGGTGATCTTGCCGCCCGCTATAAGCAAAAGCCCCAGGGTCTCATCGTCTGTGTTTTCGGAATGGAGAGCATCCTTGCCTGCAGTTATTTCATATTCGCCGTCCCGGATATAAAGGCGGTCCTTGCCGGAAAATCCGTGTCCGCCTGTTTCGATAACGTAAGCTCCTCCCATGAGCTTCAGATCGTCCTTGGAGACGATCCCGTGCCCCTCAGCCGTGATGACGGTGAGCTTTCCCTCGCCGTTCAGCGTCAGGTCCTCCTTTGAGAAGATCACAGCATCCACGTCGTTTTCATCCAACGTTACAAACTCGCCGTCGGTATAAAGGGCGTTTTCACTTCCTTTTTCAAGAGTGATGAACACTTTATCCGCCGTTTTCACGTACACAGCCGCAAAGGATGCGGAGTGAACCGTCACACCGTTGAAGATCAGGTGGACCTTATCCGTTTTTTCCGCGTCTATTTTTATCATTCCGTTTGTAAGGGAACCGCTGATGACGTAGTCACCCTCGTCGGTTATTGTTACCGTGTCACCGTCGATGACAACGGAATCTGCCAAAGCTTTGCTTTCCGCCTCGCTCATCCCGTCGGCAAGGGTAACGTACACCGCCGTGTCGGCATCGTATTCGGTTTTGCTGTCGCGGTTTGAAAAAGCGTCGGTCACGTCGATTTCGTATGCGGGCTCACCGCTTTCTGCGAAATCACCGCCCGTGACCGGGGATGATAAAGCATCGGTCCCTCCCTCGCCGCCATTTTCCGACGGACTGCCGCTGCAGCCGCAAAGCACAAGCGCCAACGACAGCAAAAGCGCCGTTGCCGTATATATCTTTTTCATTGAGATCCTCTTCTGCATATACTGTGCAATTTTTATCCATATTCAATTATAAACCTACTATATTAATTTTAACCTTTTTATTTACAATACTTATTTTATTTTTTTTTTATTTTTTTGTCATCCCACATCATTCAAGTTCCTTCCCCCAAATTCAAAAAATACA
>JAZMZX010000130.1:0-2840 GCA_045586225.1 Eubacteriales bacterium | reverse complement strand
TAAGGGCAAAGACGTAACGAAGGAAAGCATCAACGCGGCTATGAAGGCAGCGGCTAACGAATCCTTCGGTTACAACACCGATGATATCGGAGGAAACGATCTGTTCTTCAGTGTAACCGTAGGACTCGTTAGCAGCAGCCTTCATAGCAGCGTTGGTCTCAGCAACGGTAACGTGACCCTTAACGATCGCGTTGAGCATGGTGGTGGAGCCGGTGGGAGTGGGAACTCTCTGAGCAGCACCGATAAGCTTGCCGTTGAGCTCGGGAATTACGAGACCGATAGCCTTAGCAGCGCCGGTGGAGTTGGGAACGATGTTAGCAGCGCCTGCTCTTGCACGGCGGAGGTCACCCTTTCTGTGGGGGCCGTCGAGGATCATCTGGTCACCGGTGTATGCGTGAATGGTGCACATGATACCGGATTCGATGGGAGCGAGGTCGTTGAGAGCCTTTGCCATAGGAGCGAGGCAGTTGGTGGTGCAGGAAGCAGCAGAGATGATGGTGTCTTCCTTGGTAAGGGTGTTTTCGTTTACGCTGTAAACGATAGTGGGAAGATCGTTGCCTGCAGGAGCAGAGATAACAACCTTCTTAGCACCTGCGTCAACGTGAGCCTGTGCCTTTGCCTTAGAGGTGTAGAAACCGGTGCATTCGAGAACAACGTCAACGCCGAGTTCGCCCCAAGGAAGATTTACAGCATCCTTTTCAGCGTAGATCTTGAGAGTCTTGCCGTCAACGGTGATGGTGCCGGCTTCATCGTCAGCTTCTACAGTGTGGGTGTTTTCGCCGATCTTGCCGCAGTAGCCACCCTGAGCGGTGTCGTACTTGAGAAGGTGAGCAAGCATCGAGGGCTTGGTAAGGTCATTGATAGCAACGATTTCGTAGCCTTCTGCGCCGAACATCTGGCGGAAAGCAAGGCGGCCGATACGACCAAAACCGTTAATAGCAACTTTTACAGACATGATTTGAATCCTCCATGTATTAAAAAATATTTTTTGATTCATGTTTGACCACTGTATATTCTATCGTAAAAAGCGAAAAAAAACAAGGGGAAATGAAGATATTTTTTTAATATGACCGCTATTAATGCAAATATCTCCTATTGGCACAAATAACCGAGGCGGTTTGCGCTTCGTTATTGTGTCTTTTTTTCGCGGCTCTGCCGTTTTTTCGCGCGCTTTTGCATGCGTGCGTATTTTAACGTGCCGAAATAAAAGCGCGGGAGCGCCGCCATCCTGCGTATTCTGCGTGGGTCGGAAAGAAGCCGGTAGAGCCATTCCAGCCCAAGGGTGATGAAGAGCCTCGGCGCGCGTTTCACCTTGCCTGCGAAAACGTCGAGGGAGCCGCCGAGACCTATAGCCACCAGGACGCCGCCATCTGACAGGGCGGCTTTGTTTTCGTGTATCCACGTTTCCTGCAAGGGTGCTCCCAGACATACGAAAAGGAGCTTTGCGCCCGAGGCTGAGATGCTCTCGATAACGCGGCGCGTGCCGTCCCCCGTTTTTTCGAAGTAGCCGTGGTGGGTACCGGCAATGTTGAGGCCGGGGAAGCTTATTTTCAGGTTTTCAAGTGCAAGCTCTGCGGTGCCGTGGGTGCCGCCAAGAAGGAAAACGGGCGTGCCGTTTTCTCCGCATCGGCGAAGCAGCTCTGTGGCAAGGTCGATGCCTGCCACCCGTTCGGGCAGGGGAGAGTGCAGCATCCTTGCCGCCTTCACAACGCCGATGCCGTCGGCAACGGTGAGGGCGGCGGAGTTGATCACCTCGGTGAGGCGGCCGCTTTTGTCGCTGATGCAGGCCTCTGCTATTTCGGAGTTCGGAGTATAAACAGCGGCGAGAGTGTCGCCGCTGTTTAAGTGATCTGTGATGATGTCCGCAGCCTCGCTGAGCGTAACAGCGTCAAAAAGCACGCCGCGGACGTTTACGGGTGTTTTCCCGATAAGCCTCATAAGCCGCAGATCTCGGAGATTACGCGCTTATATCCAACGATCTTCGCGTCTGCCGCTTCGCGGGAAGCGTCGCCGACGAGATAGTAGATCTTGATCTTGGGCTCGGTACCGGAGGGACGTGCAACGATAACGTCGCCGCCGTCGAGCATCAGGTACATAACGTCAGAGGAGGGCAGACCCGTGGGGGATACCTCACCTGTGCGAAGGTCGGTAACGGTACCTGCAAGATAGTCGCGCACGGAGACGATCTTCCTGCCGCAGATCTCTTCGGGGTAGTCGTTTCTCAGGGTCTTCATGATAGCGGCGATCTTTTCAGCGCCGTCAAGTCCGCCCATGGTGATGCTGTCGGTGCTTTCACGGTAGTAGCCGTAGCGCTCATAGAGGCCGTTGAGTGCGTCTGCGAGAGTCATGCCGCGGGCTGCATAGAAGGCGGTCATTTCGCAGATGAGCATAGATGCTACAACTGCGTCCTTATCGCGTGCGTAGGTGCCCTTCAGGTAGCCGTAGCTTTCCTCGAAGCCAAGGAGGAAGTTGCCGTGACCGGACTCCTCGCTCTTCTTGATGACCTCGCCGATGAACTTGAAGCCGGTGAGCACGTTGTGAAGCTCGATGCCGTTTTCGGCGCAGATCTTGGATACCATTTCGGTGGAAACGATGGTCTTTACGGCGTAAGGCTCTTCGGGCATGGTGCCGCGCTCGTTATATGCGGTTATGATGTAATCAAGAAGGAGCGCGCCCATCTGGTTGCCGCTGATGTTGATGAATTCGCCGTCAGGCTGCTTGATCATAACGCCCACGCGGTCGCAGTCGGGGTCGGTGGCGATAACGAGGTCGGAATCGATCTCCTTTGCCAGTGCAAGACCGCGGGTGAAGGCTTCCTTGAATACGGGGTTGGGGTTCTT
>JAZMZX010000129.1:0-44752 GCA_045586225.1 Eubacteriales bacterium | reverse complement strand
CGAACTTGGCTGCCTTCTGTTCGAGCGCATTAATCATACCATTACGCTCACCGAACGCGGGCGGGAGCTTATCTCCTACGCCCATCAGGTCCGTACACTTACCGAGGAATTTAAAGAGAACATTACAAAGCAGGAGGAGCTTACCGGCCATATCCATATCGTAACGCCGGACTCCGTTTGTGAAGAAATGCTGTCCGCCCACTATATTGATTTCCATAATAAATACCCCGCTGTCTCCATCAAATTTACCACTGCGGATACTTCCGTAATGTTCGATATGCTGGACCACAACGAGGCTGATATGATCATCACACTTGACAGCCACTCCTACAATAAGGATTACGTTATCGCAAAGGAGGAGGAGCTTCCCATGCACTTTGTGGCAAGCGCAAGGTCAAGATTTGCCGGCGTGACGGGGCTCCGCGTGGCCGACATCATAAACGAGCCCTTCATTCTCACGGAATACGGCCAGGGCTACAGACGTGTGCTTGATAAGGAGCTTGCGAAAAAATCACTTGAGATAACTCCCGTGCTTGAGATAGGAAGGACCGATATAATCACAAAAATGGTGGCACACAGCGATATGATCTCGTTTCTGCCCGATTTTGTCACAGAAGAGCTTGTGGGCAGCGGCGAGCTTTGCTATCTCGACGTGAGCGATATGAAGCTTGAAATATGGAAGCAGCTCATTTATCACAAGAATAAATGGATATCCCGAAGCATGAAAACTATCATTGATTATATCAAGGAAAACGGTTTTTCGAATTGAAAAAGAGGAGCCCCGCGGGCAATTATAGCGTATATAGTTTTTGATTTTTTTCGGGGATTGCGATATAATAGGGGCGGTGAAAGAGAACGATAAATAAGAATTTGACGGAGGACGAACGATGTATAACTACATAAAATCAAGAGAAGATATTCAGTACTTTCTTGAGAAAGTCAACTCGCTACACGATGGGTATATCATTGGTGTCCAGTATGTAAATAATGGAATATCAAAGATAGAGCACGGACATTATATTGAGCCTGAGCGAACAAAGTTAGTTGTTAGAATCCTTGTCACCAGCATTTGGGATGCTGTTGTAGAATTGGAATTTGAGAACCTTTTAGAGTGGCAAATTAAAGATAATCAATGGGATATGACAGATACTACTGTTATGTTTGATGAACATAATTGGATTATTTGGTCGGACGATGTTTATATCAATACGGAAGAATTAAAAAAAGGTTCGTATGCAATTGCTAAATCTATGGGATGGAGAATTACAGAATAGATAAGGATTAGCCTAGTCCCCATTCACCGAACAGAATATAAAAAGCCCGATAGATATCTATCGGGCTTTTTTCGGCGCGAGCAAGTCCCGCCATACGAGCACACTTATGTTTATTTGATCCTTCAGAAGGTGGGTACCTCAACTGCGGCGCCATCGTTCATGGCGGATATGTGGGCGCAGATGCCCGCCGCGGTTATGTTGGCACCGAGCACCTCGTCGATATAGGGCTTGCGCTCCTCGATGATGGAGGAAACGAACTCGTGCACAAGATGGGGGTGCGAGCCGTGGTGACCGCCGCCGGCGCCCTTCTTCAGGGATTCCTGCGGATTCAAGGGATCGAAATTGCCGCCAACCGTGAAGCGCCAAAGCTCAGGGGGCAGGAACTCGTAAAAGTTTGGCATCTCCGTCACCTTCACGTCGGTGCGACCGCCGCGGTGTCCGTTTTCAGGCGGGGAGAGGGTGGTGATATAGGGGCTGTTGTGGTCTGCAAATCCCCATTCGAAGCTTTTTTTCGAGCCGTATACGAACATCCCCTCCTGATAAACACGCGCGGTCTCGAAAAGCGAGCGCGTTGCCTCCGCCTTCATTCCGTTTTCAAATTTGAAAAGCGCGCTTTCAACGGGGTAGGGATTACCGTAGCGTCCGACGAGGGACTCGTCCATACTGCCGGAGCCGTAGCAGTTCACGCGGCAGATGCGTGAATCGGAAAGTGCCACCATAGGCGCGATGGCGTGGGTGCCGTACCACATAGGCGGCAGACCGAGCCAATATTCGGGCCAGCTCGCCATGTCCTGATAGTGAGAGCCGCGGAGAAACTGTATCCTTCCGAGCTCGCCGCGCCGCTTCATTTCGGAAACGTAAAGAAACTGATATGTGTAAAGGGTCGTTTCCATCATCATATAGTTTTTACCCGAGCGGCGGACAGCCTCCGTTATTCTCTTTATGTCCTCAAGGCTCGTTGCCATGGGGACTGTGCATGCGCAGTGCTTGCCTGCGTTCAGCACAAGAACGGTGCCGTCTGCGTGAAGAGGGATGGGGGTCACAAGATGGACGGCGTCTATCGAGGGGTCGCGGAGGATATCCTCAAAGCTGTCGGCAAGGCGCGCCTTTCCGCCGATCCAGCCGTTTGCGCGCTCCATAAGGGCTCTGTCTGTGTCGTAGATGGTCAGCTCGCCGACAGACGGATGCTCGCTGTATATTTCGAGAAATGCGCCGCCGAAGCCGAGCCCCACCAGCGCAACGTTTATCTTTTTCATATTGCAAAGCTCCTCCTCTTTGTGATATAAATATTATAAGGTAAATGCGCGTCCGTGTCTATGGAAAAGACGGACGACAGCATGTATATTACGGAATCTGACCGGAGAATGATATGATCACGTATTTCACCATCGGGGAGCCGCGGAGTACAGAATCCGCATCCCTGGTACACTATAAAAATCCAACGCCGCACCCTTTGAGGGAGGCGCCGCCCTTCCACGACCTTGTATATATGATAAAGGGCACGTGGACGGTGGAGGTTGGCGGCGAACGACTGACGGTGGGGGCAGGAGACGTTTTCGTTTTGCCTGCGGGCACGTGTCACGGTCCCGCCGTTGACTGCGCCCCCGGCACGGAAACGTACTATATCCACGTTTACCCGCTGAAGGGCGACGGGAAAGCCCCCGGCGGCAGCGCAAGCCTTCCCGTGGGCAGCCTTGTGCACTGCCGCAAAAGCGCCACGGTGAAGGAGCTTTTCTCTGAGATAATCTCTGTTGGCAATTCGGAGAGACCCGATAAGGATGCCATCGTTTCCTCGCTTATTAACACGCTTTTGTGCTATCTGCACCGCTACAGCACAAACGTGACCGTGAACGACAGCGACGTTGTGGACAGCAGCATCGAGATAATGAAGAGCGAGCCCTCGAGAATATTCAAGGAAGCGGAAATGGCGGGGCTGGTGTACGTTTCCGAAAAGACTCTGCGGTCGGGCTTCGTGAAGCGCTTCGGTAAGACCTTTTATCAGTATCAGCTTGACTATAAGCTTGGTCAGGTCACAGCCCTGCTCACAAGCGCAAAGGCGCTGACCATACAGGAGATAGCGGCAGACCTGGGCTTTTGTGACGGATTTCACCTTTCAAAGGTGTTCAAGCGGCGCTACGGGCTTTCCCCCTCGGAATACAGGCGCGCATATTTTGAAAATAACTGACGAAAAAAACAGATGGACGTAAAGTCCATCTGTTTTTTACTGTTTACGAAATAGTTACGACAGTGTCGAACATATCGGCATTTTCGCGGAGCTTGGTGTCGTTACCGATGGTGCACGCATAGCCCTGAGCGAGAACGGCGTCGATCATATCTGCCTGAGCCTTGAGATCCTCGAGAGTAACGTCGAGAGCCTCGCTGCGCTCGCGCTGAACGTCCTCGAATTTGCGTCCGGTAAGGTATGCGCCGAGGGAGGATTCAGCCTTCTGACGTGTGGTCTTGGGATGATCGAGACCTGAGAAGGTACCGATGATGAGCTTGGTCATTTCAGCCTCGGAGAGATCGAGCGCGCGAACGAAGTCGCCGGTCTTAAGGTATACCTCGTCTGTTGCGCGGAGCTGAGGATCGCGGTAGGAGGTGAAGGAAACCATTCCGCTGGGAGCGAAGTTACAGCCCTGACCGTATGCACCGCCCTTAACGCGGATCTCCTGATAGAGATAGTCGATGGAGAGGCAGGTGCGGAGAACTGCAAGGGCACCGGAGTACTTGTAGCCTGCGGCAGTCATGTCACCGGCGCGGGTAACGTACTGGACCTGAATGGGCATTGCGAAGCCCTCGTTCTTCTTAACGGGAGTGATCTCCGTTGTGCCGGTGGGGCATTCGCCGGTGCGGAGGGAAGCCTTGAAACCCTCAATGGCTTCTTCAAGCTGCTGATATCCGATCTCGTCTGCAGCAACGCTGATGAAGAGATTTTCGGGGCGGAAGATGTAGTCTACCGCTGCGGTGATCTTTTCGATGATGGCGTCTGCATTCTTATCGAAATCTGCCATAGCCTCCTTGATCACGCTGTACGCCTCGATGCCGTATGTCATATCCTCTGCGGCGGAAGCCTTGGAGAAATAGGAGGAGGCGCGGAGGGAAGCATAGGAGTTGCCGCTGCCGGAGATGCCGGAAAGCTTGCCGGACTGATGCTCGCTGATGATCTCGCGCAGGCGCTTCTTATCGTTGATCTTCGAGGAGGAGATGATCTCGCCGCAAAGGTCGATGGCGTGAGCCACCTTTTCGGAAAGAGCGGAAACGGAAACGGTGCCGTTCTTCATGAATTCATCGCCTGTGCCTGCCTTGCGGGTGAGGCCGAAGCCGAAGTGAACGCCGCCGGTGTTGATACCGATGTCGTTGGAGAGCTCGAAGTAGGAGTGCTTGTCGGTGTCGACGTTTCCGAGAATCTCGCTGATGAGACCTGCGTAGGGGAGAAGCTCCGTGGGAAGTCCGTCTGCTCTGAAGACGAATTTCACGTATGCAACGCCGTTTGCTCCAACGTCGTGGAATACGGCGGGAGTGCCGCCAATTGTGCGCTCCTCATTGTGGAAGGGAGCCGCCTCACGCTTGATGTCGGAGCGGGAGATGGAAGGGATGCAGGTGAGCTCTTCCTCTGTGGGAGGTGCGCTCTGATAGTCGCGGAGCTGCTTTGTTGCCGCAACGATGGCATCTATCTCCTCTTTCGTGAGGGATGCCTTATATGCCGCAAGCTTTTCCTTCAGCTCTGCGTTTCTCTTTTCGAGAAGTCCGCGCTCGGGCTCAAGATTATAGCGGAGCACGTGGCGGGAATTGAGAAGGTACTTTTCGATAAGCTCCTCAAAATAACGGGTGGAGAGCTTATCCTTCAGCTCCTTATAAACGTTATTGTTCTTGAGCATAGCGAATACGGCGTCATCGTCGTAGAGCCAGCTTGCATAGGAATTGATGATGTAAACGAGACCCTTGGGCATTCCGCCGTAATCGGCCTCGCGCCACTTGAACTCAGCGGAGCTGATGGCGGAAAGGAGAGACTGACGGCTGATGCCCTTTTCTGCCTGCTCGCGGAGCACCTTATCCACGATCTCAAAGAATTTTTCCTTGTCCTCAGCCTTTGCTTCCTTCGCAATAACGGTGAAGAAGGGCTGACGCATATGGTCGGTGTAGCCGCCGTAGATCTCGTTGCCGATGCCGGCATCGAGAAGCGCCTGCTTGATGGGAGCGCCGGGGGCGTAGATGAGAGCGTCGGAGATAGCGGACCACGCTGCGCCTTCAAGAACGTCAACGTCGCCGCAGAGGGATGCGTATGCGAAGTAGGACTTGCCGTCCACCTCGTCCTCGGCACCTACGGAATAGGTGTCGGATTCCTCGATAACGCCGCCGATCTCGGGCTGGAGAGTGATGGTGGAATCAAGGTCGATGATATCGTAATCGCTAAGATAGTTCTCGTCAAGCCACTGGAGTCTTTCTTCAACGTCAACGTCGCCGTAGATGCAGATATAGCTGTTTACGGGGTGATAGTAGCTGCGATGGAAATCGAGGAATGCCTCATAGGTAAGCTCGGGGATGTGATCGGGATCACCGCCGGAGTTAACACCGTAGGTGTTGTTCGGATAGAGCTTCTGCTGAACGTTTTCATAAACAACGGAATCGGGAGTGGAGAGTGCGCCCTTCATTTCGCTGTATACAACGCCGTTTACAGTGAGCTCATCATCTGCGGAAGCAAGCTCGTAGTGCCAGCCCTCCTGCATGAAGATCTCTTTTCTCTTATAAATGAGGGGGTGAAATACCGAATCAAGATAAACGTGCATAAGGTTCTTGAAATCGGCATCGTTGCAGCTTGCAACGGGATAGATGGTCTTGTCGGGGTACGTCATCGCGTTCAGGAACGTGTGAAGGGAGCCCTTGACCAGGGACATGAAGGGATCACGGGAGGGGAAATTCTCGGATCCGTTCAGAACGGAGTGCTCAATGATGTGGGGCACGCCCGTACTGTCGGAGGGCGTGGTACGGAAGCCTGCGCAGAATACCTTGTTTTCGTCGTCGTTTGAGAAAACGCAAACGCGGGCACCGCTCTTCTTGTGACGGAAATAAAGGCCGCAGCTCTTTATATCGTCGAGATACTCTTCCTTGACAAGCTCATAAGCGGGAAGAGCGCGAAGCTCAGAGAAGCTTTTGATGTTTTTTGCCATATTGATTCTCCTTATATTGAAGGGGCACGCAGTACCCCTCGTGATCGGTCGGTGATGCTTTATTCCATAGAAAAGTATCACTTCAAATATTATACCACACATAAATACGTAACAGCAACATTGATTGAATATTAATATTGATTTATTAATCAAAGGCGAGGAAAGGTTGATATCGCGGCGCTTTTGCGGTAAAATATACGTATAAAAAAACGAAGGAGGCCCGGGCATGGTAGTCACCGTTGTCGGAAAAGAGACGCACAGAATGGAATATAATATGCCGGTGACGCTTATGGAGGCGTGCCGCGATGCGGGCGAGACCTTTTACGCGCCCTGCGGAGGTGGAGGCACCTGCGGTAAATGCAAGGTGCGCATCCTTTCGGGCGAAGCTTCCGAGCCTGCCTCCCGTGAGATAACTGCCCTCGGCGCCGATGCCATGAGAGAAGGCTGGCGGCTTGCCTGCCTTGCCACAGCATCCGGGGACGTGACCTTTATGATACCGGGCGCGGCTCCTTTGGTGAACACGGAAACGACGGTAGAAAACGTTGGCAGCGGCACTGCCGTTGCCGTTGATATAGGCACCACCACCCTTGCTGCCGCCCTTATCGAAGGGGGCAGGGTGACGGCCACGGCATCGGCCTTGAATCCTCAGGCGGTATACGGAGCCGACGTGCTCTCCCGAATAAGCTACGGAGAGGCAAATGGCACGGATGAGATGACTTCTCTGGTGCGTGATGCCGTCAGGGGGCTGATAAGCGAGCTTCGTGCACCCGATGGGGTGCCTGCTGCTATCGTCGGCAACACGGTGATGCTCCATCTTTACGGCGGGCTCGACCCCACCCCCATAGGTCGGTATCCCTTCACGCCCCGCTCCCTTTTCGGCATCGAAAAGGATGGGGAGTATCTGGCGCCCTGCGTGTCGGGCTACGTTGGTGCCGACGCAGTTGCCGCCGCCTATGCGTCGGGAATGACGAAAACGGATGAGCCGGCGCTTTTATGCGATATCGGTACAAACGGCGAGATCTTATATTGGGACGGCGAGCGCCTCACAGCCGCGGCTGCGGCGTCGGGACCTGCCCTTGAGGGCGCCGGAATAAGCTGCGGCACCGTTGCCGCCTCCGGTGCCATAGATTCCGTGAAGCTTGAAAACGGAAGGCTGAAGTGTCACGTTATCGGAGATGCGGTGCCCCGCGGCATTTGCGGCGGCGGGCTTATCGATGCCGTTGCGTGCCTTTACGAGCTTGGCATTATCGACGAGAGCGGATATATGGAGGATCCCTGCGATCTTGGAGGCGTGACCCTCACCCCCGGAGACGTGAGAGCCTTTCAGCTTGCAAAGGGCGCGATCCGCGCCGCTATAGAGGTGCTGACGGCAGGTAAAAATATCACGGCTGTGTACGTGTCGGGCGGCTTCGGCTCGGGAATATCCGTGGCCTCCGCCGTGAAAACGGGGCTTTTCCCCGAAAGCTTCCGTGAAAAGGTGCGCTTCATCGGAAACGGCGCTCTTTCCGGCGCGGTGATGATGGCATCGTCCTCAGCTGCAAGGGAAGAGGTGCGCAGCCTCGCCGAGGCAGCGGAGTACGTGGAGCTTTCCCTCTCCCCTGAGTTTTCATCACTTTTCATCGAGCATCTTGAATTCCCTGAAAAAGAATAAAACGAAACGGCACCGATCGCTCGGTGCCGCTTCGCTTTTTTTAGGAGAATGATCTATGAAAAAACGTTAAGCTCTGTTTTTGCGGAAGAATGCGACAGCATATGCGCCGGGACCTGCGTGGGTGCCCACAACGCTTCCGATGGAGGTGGAGCGGGGAGGCTCCCCGAGGCTTCCCCAGAAATCGAAGGAGGCTGTGACATAGTCGCGAAGGAGGGTATCCTCCACGCCCGTGTAACCAAGAAGATAAGGCATATTTTCGTCCACGTTGCCCATTTCTTCAACGGTGCCCGTGAGCATAGCCGCGCCCTGCTTCTGTCCGCGCGCCTTGCCGAGGATGCCGATAACGCCGTCCTCGATATTCACAAGGGGCTTGATGCCGAGGATGCCGCCTGCGAACGCAACGGTGGAGGAGATCCTTCCGCCGCGCTTCAGGTATTCGAGGGTGTCGAGTATAGCAACGACGCAAACGTCCTGCTTCTTTTCTTTAATGAGCTTCACGACGGTTTCCGCGTCGCAGCCTTTGTCAACAAGGGAGAGGGCGTATTCCGCAAGGATGCCGAGACCGATGGCGATGGTGCCGGAATCAACAACGAACACCTTGCCGGGAAATTCCTCGGCGGCTATAAGAGCGCTGTGATTGGTGCCCGAAAGCCTGGATGAAACTGTGAGCGCCACAACGGTGTCGCCCGCCTCAACGGCCTCGCGGAATTTTTCTTCGAAAGCGAAAGGAGTCGCCTGGCTGGTGAAGGGAAGCACGTCTGACGTGGCGAGCTTCTCGTAAAATGCTTTATTGTCTATGGTGATTCTGTCAACGTATTCGTCCTTACCGAAGGTGATGGTGAGGGGAACGACGGTGAGACGGGACAGAACGCTTGGTGGACAGTCCGCAGTGGAGTCCACTATGATTCTTACACTCATGATTTATTTTCCTCGTTGTTTTTTTCGTTAATACCGGCAGCGATGCCGGATTCAAGGATAGCGGAATAATCCTTCAGATTGGAAACGATTATCCTGAGGGCGCGGTAAAATATCCTGCGCTCCTCGCTTGTGAGGCCGTGCCCGCATTCCTCCACAGTGCGCACGATGATGCGGCTGATAACGGAGTATACCTTGTGCCCCTCTTCCGTGAGCAGGTATTTCGCACGGTAGATGCGGGTGCCGCCTCCGTCGTCTGCAAGGATAAGCTCCCTCTGCTTCAGCTCGGCGAGAGTTTTGGAGATGGCGGCCTTATCCTCCATTGCAAGGGTGGCGAGCTCACCTGCCGTGAGCCCCTCCTCGTGCTTGCCGATGTGGAAAAGACACATAACGTGAGCCGCCTTCAGACCGAAGGGCTTCATTTCGTGTGCTTTGATCTTGATTATATATTTGTATGCTTGATTGATGTATGACGTGAAGTCCTCAAAGCGGTCTATCATGGCGTTTCCTTTTCGAAATGGATTGTTGAGCTATCAACAAAATGGATTATAGCACCGTATTGTTGAGTTGTCAACAATTATTTTGAGGTTTTTATAAGTTTGTGATAATGCTGTCTCCATTTGCACGTCCGAAAGGCATTACTTGGTGCTAATAAACAAATGGCTGCCCTGCCGTTATTGACATACGGCAATTTTTAATATAAAATTAGTGGTATAAAACAAAAAAGTGAGGGATTTTTATGTTCAGCCTCAAGCATTTATTAATTATTCTTTTGATATCGCTTCTCACGCTGACGCTTTTAGCCTGCGGCGAGGGCGACGGCACCGACACGGGTGCTCAAACCGGCGAAAGCACCGATGGCACCGCAGGTGACACCGCCGATAACGGCGAAAGTGACACCGAAAGTGACACCGAGGGCGGCACCGAAGAGCCCGTTATCCCGGAGGGAATGATCCTTTACTACGATATGACCACCTCCGAGAAGAACAATAAAAAGCTCCTCGATATGTCCGGCAACGGAAACGACGGCATCATAAACGGAAATTCCTTTGATATCACCGACAAGGGCGAGCTTTACATAACAGACGGCACCTACGTAAAGATTGCAAACGGCGCCTTCGATGGGAAGGACACTCTCACCATCTCCCTCTGGCTCAACAACTACACGGGCAACGGAAACTACAGTGCCATGTATATCGGCACAAAGGAGTCTCTCCCCACGGGCTATTGGCTCCTTAACCCCTGTAATCCGAGCGGCAGGCTGAAGTCCGTTATCACAAATTCCAAGGACGTAAACGCGCCCTTCAACACTGAGGTGGGCATTTCCGCCACCAAGGAGACTGTGAAGGGACCTGCCACCAGCATCGGCTGGAATCATTACACCACCGTGCTCACCGATTCCTCCATCACCGTGTATTTCAACGGCGAGCTGGTTGGCACACATAAAACGAGACGCAGCATCAGCGATTTCGGCAACGGACTCATTTCTTATCTCGGCAGATCCTCCTACGACGACCCCACCTACAGCGGTTTTATAAAGGAGGTCAAGGTCTACTCCCGCGTTCTCACAGAGGATGAGATCAAGGCAGAATACGAGGCAGGCAAGCCTGCAGACGTAACGTATGCCGATTCCGAATACACCAATCCCCTGATCGAGGAAAGGGCAGACCCCTACGTTATCAAGGGAGAGGACGGATATTATTACTTCACCGCATCCTATCCTCAGCGCGGCGGCGCTGACCGCGAGGGCTACGACCGCATTATCCTGCGCAGATCCGAAACTCTTGAAGGTCTCTCCACGGCAGAGGAGATCACCATCTGGGACGAAAAGGACAGCGCCACCTGCCACCGCTACATCTGGGCGCCCGAGCTCCATTATATCGGCGGTAAGTGGTACGTTTACTTCGCAGGAAGCACCTCCGGCTCAAGCGTTTGGGACATCAGATGCTTCGTGCTTGAGTGCGATTCTCAGGATCCCTACACGGGAAACTGGACCCTCAAGGGACGCTTCCAGGCTGCCCCCGGCGATACCTTCTCCTTCACGGGCTTCTCTCTCGATATGACGTATTTTGAAGCCGGCGGCAAGCATTACGTTATCTGGGCGCAGACCTACGACGGCTCCGACCTTTTCATGGCGACTATAGATCCCGAAAAGCCCTGGAAGCTCACAAGCAAGCCTCTGACCCTTTCCGTGCCCGAATACTATTGGGAAAAGGCACGCTATGCCGTTTGCGAAGGCCCTGCAGTGCTGGTGCGCGACGGTAAGGTCTTCGTGTTCTATTCCGCAGCTGGAACGGGACCTGAGTATTGCGTTGGTCTTTTGATGGCAGACGAAGGCTCCGATCTTATGAAGAAGGCGTCCTGGACGAAGCTTCCCGAGCCTGTGCTCACGTCTATGGATCTTAAGGATGAATACGGCCCCGGACATAATTCCTTCACCACCGACGAGGAAGGAAACGTGGTGTTCGTGTACCACGCGCGCTCCAAGGAATGCTTCCTGGGACAGTGCGGCTTTGCAGGTCAGGATCCGCTTGTGGACCCCTGCCGTCACGCAAGGATCCGCCGCGTGCTCTGGACTGAGGACGGAATGCCCATACTCAACGGAGTTGCAAAATAATATAAACCGAAAGAAAAGACGGCCTTTCAGTGGGAAAGGACCGTCTTTTCTGTTAATTGGCGTTTTATGCTTGCCCGATTATGAATAATATGATAGAATGTTACCGAACATATCAAAAAGTAAGTGTTGTATAATGAAAAGAAAAAAGATATTCATAATTATTGCCGCGGCAGCTTGCTTGCTCGCGGTGTTGATGCTTGCCGTCGTCCTTTCCGTGGACCGGATGATAGTGTCCGCGGGGAAGGATAAGATCGTTTCTGCCGAAGAGGCTGCCGAGGTAATAGATGCAGACTGTATCCTCATTCTCGGTGCCGGTGTCAGAGCCGACGGAAGCCCCTCCGATATGCTTCGCGACAGGCTTGCTGTGGGCGTTGCCGTTTACGAGGCGGGCGGCGCCGATAAGATCCTGATCTCGGGCGATCATTCCCGCAAGGACTACGACGAGGTTGGCGCGATGGAAAAATACTGCCTTGAGGCAGGTATCCCCGAGGATGCGATATATCCCGATTACGCGGGATTTTCCACCTACGAGAGCCTCTACCGCGCGCGAGACATATTCTGCGCGGAAAAGATCGTCATCGTCACTCAGGAGTATCATCTCTACCGCGCACTCTACGTTGCCGAAAAGCTTGGGCTTGAGGCTGTGGGTGTGGCGGCAGATCTTAATACCTATGCCGGGCAAAGCTACCGCGACCTGCGGGAGATCCTTGCGCGGAACAAGGATCTCGTTTATACGATATTTATGCCGAAGCCCACGTACCTCGGGGAACAGATCCCGATAAAGTAAAGGCCGTTTTTACGGCACACAAGGACTTGTATTATGCTTGACGGTTTATTCAATAACAAAACATTCAGGTGGGTGTATCCCGCCGCGCTGATGACGCTTGCCGCGCTGATAGCCATATTCAACGTGGAGGTGGACGGTGCCGTCTTCTTCCTCATGATCGTGTCTTTCGCGCTTATAGCCTCGTCAAGGCTGACGGATGCCATGCTTCCTGCGCTTATTCTTGCCGTTTTTGTCACAAGATGCTACGATTCGGCAGACACCTTTATGGCGAGAGCATGGGCGGCTGTGCCCGCCGTGTTTGCGGTGATATTCCATTTCGTGAAATATAAAAGAAGCGTGAAGATCGGCAGGTCCTTTTACGGGCTCGTTGCCGTCACTGCCGCCGTCACCCTTGGCGGTGTGGGTACCATCCCGGCTGCAGACTACTTTTCCCCCGTCACCCTTTTCTACATATTCGGCCTCGGCGGAGGAATGGCGCTTTTCTACGTTATCGTAAGATCACATATGAAGGGCGAGGACCTTTCGGAGATCGCAAGGATAATGTATCTTGTGGGCATAATGGCAAGCTTCTGCGTGATCAGATTCTACGTTTTCGGCTGGAAGGAGTTTATGGATGCGCAGAAGTTCATATACTTCCAGTCCAGCAATAACCTTGCCACGTTTCTGATGCTTTCGATGCCGTTTCCCATGTATTTTGCCGCGAAACGGCACGTGCATATACTTTCCGTGTTCCTCATATACATCAGCACCTTCCTGACGGGCTCACGCGGCGGCATATTTATGGGATCCATCGAATTTTTGCTGATCCTTCTCGTTTACGCGATCTTCTATCAGAAGAGCAAAAAGCGCCGCATCCTCTATATCACCGTTGTGGCGCTGATCCTCTTATCTCTCTTTATGATCGTTCCTCAGGTTGCAAAATTAAGCGGAGTGAAGATCAATATCGACGACCTTTCCACCTTCGAATGCATCGAAGCGATCCTGAAGCATTATAAAAAGACGGAGACCCGTCCTCAGCTTCTGAAGCGCATGGTGGAGGACTTCAAAACGAATCCGCTTTTCGGAGTGGGTATCGGATACAAAGGAAATTCCGACATATATAATCCCAAAAAGGGAGCTATGAACTGGTATCATATGTGGACGGCGCAGATCGTGGGAGGCCTCGGCCTTTTGGGTATCGCGGCGTATCTTTACCAGCTGGCAGACAGGATCGTGATCTTCGTGAGAACGAGAAACCTGCTTCACCTCACGTTCCTTATGTCGTACGTTGGGCTTTGGCTTATGTCACAGCTGAATCCCGGCGAGTTTTGCCCGATGCCATACGCGGCTTTGGCGGTTACGTATTTCGCTTTGATGGAGGACGGAATGCCTCCTCCGCGCTATACGGAGCACCCTCTTTTCAAAAAGCTGTTCAGCCGCAAAAAAGCTTGACTATAAAGCATCGGTACGTTCTTTACCGATGCTTTTTTATTAAATAAAAAGGAGAACTGTTATGGAGCTTAAGAAGCTTATAGGAGAAGAAACAAACGTGGCGCCCCACCTGAGGGCAGACTGGGATGCAAACGGTATCGATTTTTACGAGGACGTGGCATACGGCGTTGGCAGCGGGCACGAGCTTTATCTCGACCTTATGATCCCGCGAAACGGCAAGACCTGCCGCCCCGTGCTCATCTGGCTCCATGGCGGCGGCTGGTCTGCTAAGGAGCTGACCAAAAAGTACCGCCCCACAAACGTACTTCTCAGAGCCTGTCTTGAGGGCTTCGTCGTTGCAAGCGTTGATTACAGACTCGTCACCGAGGCGCCCTTTCCCGCGCCTATCGAGGACTGCAAGTGCGCGGTGCGCTTCATAAAGGCACACGCGGAGGAGCTTGGCATCGATCCCGAGCACATCGGAATTTGGGGCGAATCCGCAGGCGGTCAGCTTGCGGCGCTTGTTGGCGCCTCATATATGAACCCCGAGCTTGAGGGCGAGGGCGGATATAACGAATATTCCAGCAGAGTACACGCCGTTTGCGATTGGTACTGCGGCGGTGATATGACCCATATGGGCGCAAACCGCGTGCCCGAGGTCGTAGAAAGGGCAGAGGAGCTTGGCATCAAGCTTTCGGGTATGCCCCGTCACGCGGCCCCCGGCGGCGAGGGCGACGACGAGGAACGCGGGTTCGGAAGCATGCTTTTCGGCACGTCTGCGAAAAAGGCGTATAAGATGGGAATGGCCATAAGCCCCATTTTCTATGTTGATCAGCCTCAGCCGCCCTATCTTCTGATGCACGGCGACGAGGACAGACTGGTGCCCATCGAGTTTTCCTATAATTTCAACGATGCGCTTCTGAAGTACGGTCACGACAGCACCTTCATCATCATCCCCCGTCAGGGACACGGCTTCTTCCGCGGAGAGGGTTACTACGATATAATCATCAATTTCTTCAAAAAGCATCTGGCGTGAGATTCAAAATAACCGCAAAAAAGACCTTCGTTTCCGAAGGTCTTTTTTATATTATTTCTCACACGAGATCGTACTGCGTCACGTCGTCCACCGTTTCGCGGCGGACTCTGAGAGTGGCCTCGCCGTCCTTGACCATAACGATGGCGGGGCGGGGGATGCGGTTATAGTTTGATGACATGGAATAGTTGTAGGCACCCGTTGTGGCAACGGCAACCACGTCGCCGCGCTTCACGTCGCAGGGCAGGGAAACGCCGGGCTGGATAATGTCGCCGGATTCGCAGCACTTGCCCACAAGGTCGCAGGTCATCTCATCTGCGCCTGCCTTCGCCGCGTAAACGCTGTATGCGGAGCGGTAAAGGGCGTAGCGGGGGTTATCTGTCATGCCGCCGTCGGTGGCAACGTAGGTCTTGTATCCGGGAATGTGCTTCACGGAGCCGACTGTGTAAAGGGTCATGCCCGCATCGGCAACGATGCTTCTGCCCGGCTCCATAAGAATTTTCGGAGCCTTTATGCCAAGCTTTTCGGTGACGGACTTAACGTGGCCCGAGAGGCGCTTTATGCTTGCTTCGATGTTTATGTAAGGATCGCTTTCAACGTAGCGGACGCCGAAGCCGCCGCCGATGTTGAAGTATTCGGGGTAAAAGCCAAGCTCAAGATTCACGTCGCGGGCAAATTCAAGCATAACGGTGGCGGTGTCTGTGTACACAGAGGCGTCGTCGTCAAATACCTGAGAGCCGATGTGGCAGTGATAGCCGCGAAGGTCGATGGCGGGGCAGGAAAGGGCGCGGCGCACCATTTCGGTGGCCTGGCCGGTTTTGATGGGGGAGCCGAATTTGGAGTCCACCTTGCCCGTTGCAACGGCCTCGTAGGTGTGAGGATCAATGCCGGGGGTGATGCGGAGCAGGACCTTCTGCTTAATGCCGCGGGCGGAAGCGTGCTCGTTGAGCGCGCAGAGCTCGTCGGCATTGTCCACAACGAAAAATCCTATTCCCGCGTCAAGCGCATAACAAATTTCGGCATCTGTCTTACTGTTTCCGTGGAAGAATCCGCGCTCCATGGGGAAGCCTGCGCGGAGTGCGGTGTGTATCTCGCCCATGGAAACGAAATCGGCAGACATGCCGATTTTGTCGAGAATTTTATAAATATATCCGAAGGAAGCGGCTTTTCCGGCGTAAATAGGGTAGCTTCCGTCGCCGAAATAGGCGCTCATAGCCTTCTGATAAGTTATGCAGTTGTCGATTATTCTCGATTCGTCGTAAACGAAAAGAGGCGTTCCGAAATCATTAGCAAGCTCGGAGACCTTTTTATCTGCAAAGAGGAGCTCGCCGGATTCGTTATATCTGATATTGCTGCTGATCATTTTGAGGTACCTTTCGGGGGGTAAAAATCAAAGCATATGTTGGCGGAGCCAGCTGCCGTCTTTGGGGGAGATATCCGCCGGAGCGATGTCAAGCACGGTGCGCGCGCCAACCTCACCGCGGCGTGAGAGTCTGTATATCGCTCTCGCATAGGCAACGAGAATTGAGCCTGTGAACTCGGGATTTGAATCCAGCTTGAGGCTGTATTCAACGGTGTGATGATGCTCGCGGTCGAATCCCGTCACGCCGGAGCGGATAACAAATCCGCCGTGGGGGAGGGATGCGTGATCGCGCATCAGCTCTTCCTTTGATATGAAGTGGACCACCGTGTCGTAATCGGCAAAATAGTTGGGCATCGTCACGATCTCGCGCTCGATCCTTTCCTTGTCTGCGCCTTCCTCTGCCACAACGAAGCACTCGCGGAGATGCTTTTCGCGTGTGGTGAGCTCAGGGTCCTCGCCGCTGCGCACTCTTTCGAGGGCAGACTCAACGGGGATGGTGTACTGACGTGCGTCAAGGACGCCGTCGATTCGGCGGATCGCATCTGAGTGGCCCTGGCTGACGCCGCGGCCCCAGAAGGTGTAGTCGCGTCCCTCGGGAAGAATTGCGTCGCCATACACGCGGGCAAGAGAAAACATACCAGGGTCCCAGCCTGCGGAAATGAGGGAGACCTTGCCGGCAGCCCTTGCGGCTGCGTCAACCTTTGCGAAATGCGTGGGGATGGCGGCGTGTGTGTCGAAGCTGTCGATGCAGTTAAAGTCCTTCGAAAGGACGGGAGTCATCTCGGGCAGGTCGGTTGCCGAGCCTGCACAGATGATCATAACGTCGATATCGTTTTTGTAAAGCGCCGCATCGGCGGAGGGGAGCACTCTTGCGCCCTCGGTGCGGATGGTGAGGCTTTCGGGAGAGCGGCGGGTGAAAACGCCGAAAAGCTCCATATCGGGATTCTGACGGATGGCAGCTTCAACACCGCGTCCCAGATTACCGTAGCCGTATATACCGATTCTTATCATAAAAACCTGTGCCTTTCTTACGCGAGCATATCCGTCATGGCATAAAGCCCTGCGGACTTGCTTTCAATGAAATGTGCAGCGGCGAGAGCGCCGTCTGCAAAGAGGGCTCTGTTGTGAGCCTCGTGGGTGAGAGTAATAGTTTCACTGTCGGTCGCAATGATGACCTCGTGTCGGCCTACAACGGCGGCGGCTCTCACGGCGTGGATGCCGATCTCGTCGGCTTCGCGCTTTTCGTTGCCGTATCTGCCGTATTTTGCTCTGGCGCGCTGGCGGACAGAGCGGATAGCATCGAAGATGGTCTTTGCGGTTCCGCTGGGGGCGTCAAGCTTGTGGCGGTGGTGTGTCTCGATTATCTCAATGTCTGCATTCGGGAAGGCAGCGGCAGCCTTTTTTGCAAGCTCGATGAGCACTGCCACGCCAACGGACATATTGGAGGCAAAGAACACGGGAATGGACTTTGCCGCCTCGTCGATGGCGGAAAGCTCCTCTGCGGTGTGTCCCGTCGTTGCGATAACGGTGGGGATGCCGCGGCTGACCGCGTAACGAAGCATGCCGACGGTGGCGCTGTGTGTGGAAAAATCGACGATACAGTCTGCCTCGACCGTGCAGTCGGAGAGGGAATTGTAGGTTCCCGCCTCGGGATCGGTTATATAATCGGGGGAGACCATGGCAACAGTCACGTCGCTGGGGCTGTTTTCGATAGCAGCCGCCATCATGGTGCCCATACGGCCCGATGCGCCGTGAAGGATCATTCTCATAATTCGGTTCCTTATAAGTGGTATATTTTTATAATATGCGCCCTTATGCGATAAGACCGTGGCGGCGCATGATGGAAAGGAGAACCTCGCGGTGTGCGTCCTCCATGGGGGTGAGGGGCAGACGGAGGTAGTCTTCGCAGAAGCCCATAGCTGTCATAGCAGCCTTAACGGGGATAGGGTTCACCTCTGAAAAAAGAGCGTTTGTCAGCGCCAGAAGGTCGCACTGCATCTTTGCCGCGCCGCTGACGTCGCCGCGGAAGAAGCGGTGGCACATTTCGGAGGTTTCGCGGGGCATGAGATTGGAAAGAACGGAGATAACGCCGGCACCGCCCATTGAGAGCACGGGCACGATTTGGTCGTCGTTGCCGGAGTAGATGTCAAGCTTGTCGCCAACGAGAGCAACGGTTTCAACGATCTTGGAGATGTTGCCGTTTGCTTCCTTGATGGCGGCGATGTTTTCGTGCTCTGCGAGACGTGCGTATGTGGCAGGCTCGATGCTCACACCCGTTCTTGAGGGAACGTTATAAAGGATGATGGGCTTTTCGGATGCATCCGCAATGGCGGTGAACATCTTGTAAAGACCGTTCTGAGTTGCCTTGTTATAATAGGGGGTAACGACCAGCATAGCATCGGCACCTGCCTCGCAGGCGCAGCGGGTAAGGTCGATGGCGTAGTCGGTGTCGTTGGAGCCGGTGCCTGCGATAACGGGAACTCTGCCGTTTGCGCGCTCAGCGCAGAACTTGATGGCGTCGCGGTGCTCGTCGTCGGTGAGGGTGGAGGCTTCACCGGTGGTGCCAGCAACAACAAGGGCGTCGATGCCGGATTCTATTTGCCAGTCGATAAGGCGGCCAAAGGCCTCGTAATCGATACCGGATTCGGTAAGGGGAGTGATAAGTGCGGTGGCGGCACCGCGGAAAATGGGATTCTTTGTCATGATTCTTCGTTCCTTTCGGGGTAATAAACTGAATACTGATGCAACCGTCGGACTAAAAAATAAAAACAGCCAAACACGCACTTCCGCGTCAGCTGCTTTACATGTTTTGAGCCATCGGCTAAAATACCCCTATGACTCGCAATCACTATAGCTCTCCGCTTTCGCGACAGTTTGGTGGATCTTATCCACTAAACCAGACACAGTTCGCTTCTGCATCTTCGGCGGCGGTCCCTTTTACCATCGGCATCGACTTTGCGAAAGTCTATGTCACCGAGGCTACTTTTGACTCCCCGCACCTCTATCCTTGAATTGCAATATTCTTATAATGGATAGATTATATCAGTTTTTTGGGGGCGTGTCAATGCAAACCTTGCCGTCTTTTGGCACAAAAAACGAGAAAATACATAGGTTTTTTCTCCTATCTATGTGTAAAACGACTAATTGAAAAAAATATTATTTTACGCTTGACAAGAAAAAGATTATGTGTTATTATAGTTAGGCTCAAATGAGTGATGCGCTATTAGCTCAGTGGATAGAGTGCCCGGCTACGAACCGGTAGGTCGCAGGTTCGAATCCTGCATGGCGCGTGAAAAAAGCACTTGCAATTGCAAGTGCTTTTTTGTTTTTTGCCGAGGCTTTGCATTATGACCGACAGGATCAGGTCTCCCGCTGACGGAGCCAGCCGATAAGCGACATGACCGCCGCGCCTGCGGGAGGTATAAGCTTCAAGCTCTTGATGAAAATATCGAAGCCTTCCGATGCGCTATAGAAAATGCTGTGCATAAAGGAATAGCGATAGCTCAAAAACTCGAAGCGGTACAGCGCGTCACGCACCTCTGCGGGCAGTATCAGCATAAAGATAGCGGCAAGCAGGGAAGCGGCACCCCCGGCGAGAATAAGCCTTTTGTTTCCTTTCAGAATATGAATGAAGAAAAGCACAGCCGCCGCAGTCATCAGCGCACCTGCGCCGAAAAGCCCGATGGCCTTAAAGAAGCGCTCACCCGTCACGGTGTACTCATAATCGAATCCGCCGCCCTCCTTGATTATGGGCTCAGCGAATGCTGCGTCTGCTGCTGTGGGCAAAAACGTGACGATACCCACGATGAGAAGCACCAGAGCCACAACGGACGGAATGCGGTTTTTTACGGTTTTTTGCAGATCCTTGAATCTCAAAGCCGAATCCTCCTTTGGAATATTATTTCGTGAGGCTGACCGGCGAAGCAGCTCTGCCACCTTTGTATAATCGCGGGGGGCGGTGCCGTCTACGCTTTCAAGCATCCGCAGAATGCGCTGTTTATTCTCTATATCCTCGGCAAGAGTAAGCTTGTGCGCATCCAGGATAGCACCGATGCTTTCGGGGGACCTTTGCATCTGGCGGATATCTCCGATGGAAAAGTCGGCACGGCGCAGAGTGGCGATAACGTTGAGCGTGTCAACGTCGTCAAGAGAAAAGCTGAGGGACCGCCTTCCCGTGTAGTTTATTTCCTCTCTCGGGGAGACGAGCTCGTTTTCGATGTACAAGCGTACTGCACGGTCTGTGAGTCCCGTACGCTCGCATACGTCTTTCATTCGCACTGAGATCAGCTCCTTTCGAGGTGAGTTTAGCATTTGACCCAAGGTTAAAGTCAACGGTTTTCAGAAAGAAAATTCGTGATTTTATAAAAAATGTGTTCTTGAAGCGGATAATTCGAAACTCCACCCAAGGTGGAGTTGTATCAGCGAGCTTGTGTCCTTTGCTCTCTATTACGTAGGTTGTCAATTCAAATGCTATGTGATAGAATATTTTCATAAAACAACGGGGGTGCGTAACATGACAGAAAGAGAAGTGGGCAGCAGGATCGCTGCTTTAAGAAAAGAGAAAAACATGACACAGTCCGAGCTTGCAGATGCTCTTGGTGTCAGCGATAAGACTGTAAGCAAATGGGAAACGGGAGGCGGCTATCCCGACATAACTATGCTTTCGCAGATCTCTGATCGCTTTGATGTAAGCATTGATTTTATATTGAGAGGAAAGCCGAAAACAAAACAGATATTGAAGTATGCATTCAGCCCCTATCAGGTAGATGCAATTAACGATAATTACCTTGATAAAGGATGGAAAATAGCTGATCTGAAGCTTTCCGGCGATGGAGAGGGCGGTTTTTGTGCCATTGCTTTAATGGAAAAAGATATTTTTGAAGACCAGACATAAAACTGTCCAAATATAGGATCTCTCAAAACAAAAAAACGACCGCTTCGGCCGCAAAAAGACGATATCAAAAAAATGTGACCCTTGACTGCACCTTAAAACCTGCAATCAAGGGTCACGCCTGATTCTTGATATCTAACATCTTTTTTAATCCTCGCTTTCGTTATTCTGCCTTTTACTCAGCCGCTTGTGGGGAACACTCTGAAGGTTGTTTTCTTTATTTCAATACAGCTGCTTTTGATCAAGTGGGTTAGCTTGATGCTTGCATACCGTTTGAACTCTAGATGTGTTATCTTCGTGTTCGTTTTCTGTAAAAGACGATGAGTTTTAGCTTTCAAAGAAGGTTATTTGATCCTTTTTGTTTTTGCTCCTGCTTTTTAGTAGCGGGATCAAAACTTGATCGGAATTACTTTAACCACCGTTTTTTCATTCGGAAACTTATTTAAGAGACTTTTTTAAGGTCCTCGTTTTTCTTTGAAAGTTGAAGGTTTATTTGTACATGGGCTTGTACCTTCCTTTCTGTGTCTTTATTGTAGCACATTTATATGGGGAATGCAATATGGCAATTTGTAAGAAATACACATAAGAAATTTGTATAATACGGAGAAAGTATAAATAATGCACAAAAACCTATTGCAACCTTGTGGGTGCTTGTGCTATAATGTTAATGTTGCGTGCGTTATATCCGGACGCGGCCGGTGGGTCCGACGAGGCGGTGGCTTCGCCGGATTTTTTTGCGCTTTTTTTGGATTCTCCGGATACGGGAGAGAATTCTCGCCATGCGGAAGAGGCAAATGCTACATTCTGTGATATAATATGCATATAACGAAGCTATGGAGGGATCACAGATGGAAAAAACGGTTGGAGAGCGCATAGCGGAGCTTCGCAAGAAGGCAGGTTTCACGCAAAAGGAAATGGCGAAGAAACTGAATGTGTCCGATAAATCGGTGAGCCGCTGGGAGCGCGACGAGAACCTGCCCGATCTTTATATGGCTCACGATATTGCAAGGCTTTTCGGGATATCCGTTGACGAGCTTATAGGCTGTGAAAGCGCCACGGTACCCGAGGAGGTCAGCGAGCCCTCGGAGGATAAGAAAGCGACAAATCTCCGCCGTGAAGAAAATATTGAACGTGTTCTGAAGGTTAAGCGCCACGATTTTAATGTGCGCTCGAATGTTATCAGAACGGTACCTTTTTTCGCTTTTGTAATAGCTGTCGCTATCTGCTACGGACTCGGAGGCAACGGCGTTGACGAATGGCTCGTTGCCGTTTCCACCGCGATCGTGATCGATCTTTCCGCTTTGATATATCAGATCAATATTGCATCAAAGCTTTTCTTCTATATTTCGGAACTGTGCTCTGATGTGTCCGGAAAGACCTCTGAAAAAGCCGTGAGTGCAAAAAAAGAACTGACAAAGAAGGCAATGGTGACCTTTGGCATCATAGTGACGGCGTTCGTTATGACTGTGTGCTATCTTCATCTCGGAGACATCGTGGAATTCATATACTGTACCTTGATCTTTGCTCCCATATCGGTCATCACGTGCACGACCGTATCCGTTATCCTGTGGGACAATCTTGAGACGAAGGGGAAATTTCGCTGACGGATTTTGACGTTTTTTATTTACTAATCCGCCCCGTGGCGGTATAATAAATAAAACCGATTAAAGCTATTGAGGAAAATAAATGATAAATCAGCCGCTGGCGGACATCATGCGTCCGCAAAGCTTCGACGATATGGTGGGGCAGCGCCACCTTTTCGGTGAGCGCGGTGCTCTGCGCCGCCTTATCGATGCGGGCCGTATCACAAATATGATATTCTTCGGCCCTCCCGGCACCGGTAAAACCACCGCCGCCGATATAATTGCTAAAAATTCGGGGATGACACTGTACCGTCTCAATGCGACGACGGCGTCCCTTTCCGACGTTAAGGAGGTTGCCTCCCGCACAGGCGACATTTTCGGTGCAGGCGGTATCCTTCTGTATCTTGACGAGATACAGTATTTCAATAAAAAGCAGCAGCAGTCGCTTCTCGAATATATGGAGGACGGCAGAATAACCCTCATTGCTTCCACAACGGAGAATCCCTATCATTTCATATATTCGGCGCTGCTTTCCCGCTCAAACGTTTTTGAGTTCCGTCCCGTCCCCCCGGCGGAGCTTATGCCTGCCCTTCGCCGCGCTCTTGACTACCTTTGTAAGCGTGAGGGCAGAGAAGTGAAGGCGGATGATTCCGTGCTTAAAAAGCTGGCTGAATTTTCCGCAGGCGACGTGCGCCACGGCATCACTCTTCTTGAAAATGCCTTTTATATTGCCGAGGGTGAGCTGACGGCAGAGGATTTCGATTCTCTTTCCTCATCCTCAATCGGCAGCTTCGACAGAGACGGAGACGTTCACTACGACCTGCTCTCCGCCCTTCAGAAGTCTATCCGCGGCTCCGACCCCGATGCGGCCGTCTTCTACGTTGCAAAACTTCTGGCAGGTGGCGATATCCTTTCCGTGTGCAGACGTCTTCTCGTTATCGCAAGCGAGGACGTTGGTGCCGCATATCCGATGGCGGCAGCCATAACGTATTCCTGCTGCGAGGCTGCAAAGCAGCTTGGCATGCCCGAGGCAAAGATACCTCTTGCCAACGCCGCAATAATGCTGGCAACGTCGCCTAAGTCAAATTCCGCCGATGCCGCCGTATCTGCCGCAATGGAGGACGTGAACGCAGGCCTCGGTCAGCACGTGCCCGAGCATTTGCGCTCTCCCCTTTTCAAGGGCTATAAATATCCCCACGCATATCCCAATTCCTACGTGCATCAGCAGTATCTGCCCGACGACGTGAAGAATAAAAGGTATTACGTGTACGGCGACAATAAAACGGAGCGCGCCGCCCGCGCTTATTGGGAAGCCATAAAGGGCGAAGGAAAATGAAGCCCGCCGCCCGTAAATTCATCAGAAGCCGCATCGAGATAATTCTCGGCGTTGCCGTTTTCGCAGTTTTCTGCATGCTGACCGTGGGATGCCCCATCAAGTTTATCACGGGCATTTCCTGCCCCGGTTGCGGCATGACGAGAGCAGTCCGCTCGCTTTTGGCGCTTGATTTTGCGGGCGCCTTCTGCTGGCATCCTCTTTGGCCTCTGCTTTTGCCGCTGACGGCATACTTCCTTTTTGACGAGCTTATCCCGAAAAGGCTGTCCCGCCCGCTGCTTTGGTTTTTCATCGTTTCTTTTGTGGGCGTGTACCTTTACAGGCTCGTTTTTACGGATAATCTCGCCGTGACGGTTGACATGGGCAGCGGCGCTGTGGTAAAATTTTTCAAGTACATATTCGGAGGATAACATCAATGTTGATCGAAAAACGTGACTTCCTTAAATTCCTGCTTCTCAGTATCGTGACCTGCGGAATCTATTCTATCATCTTCTTCGTTCTTTTCGTAAACGATATCAACCGCGTCTGCGACGGCGACGGACAGACCACCACAAGCTACGGCATGGTGATCCTTCTCACCATCCTCACCTGCGGTATCTACTTCTACATCTGGATGTATAAGCTCGGCAACCGCATCCACGATAACGGCCCCAGATACGGCCTCAATATCGCGGAAACGGGCACCACCATTCTTCTTTGGTGCCTCCTCGGCAGCTTCATCGGTGTCGGTCATTACATCGCGGCGTATTTCCTTATCACAGATGCAAACTACATCTTCGATAAGTATAACGCCTACATCAGCGGCAACGGCTACAACGTTCCCACAGTTTAAGAGAAAAGAAAAGAGAGGCTCACACCTCTCTTTTTTTTATTTGAGTATTTCTTTGTAAAAATGATTCTCCGAAAGCATAGCCTTCAAGGACGCTATCTTGCATTCGCACAGCTCTTCGCAAAGGGAAAGCACCTCGTCGTTTTGAAAGCCGCATACCTCGTAGCGCCTGATGCCGTCATCAAGCCGAAAGATAAAGATCACGCGGTCGCCTGCGATATATTCATTCCAGTAGCCCACAGCGAGGCTTGATGATACGTATTTTTCCCATATAGCCGCTTTGTCCTCGGGAAAAGACACGGTGTAATTCTCGCCGTCGACGCCGATGATGAAGCCGTGTTCTTTAAGCTTCATGATCGAGCCGTCCGTTCCCATAGCGTAAGAATAGTACATAAAAACTCCTTTATAAAAATTTTCGAAAAGAGGTACGGGGGAAAACCTTTTATAAAAGGTTTTCCCCCGATATCAATCATAAAACCTTTCTCACAAAAGCGATCTTATCTCGTCGGCAACGCTTTCCGCGTCGAGACCGAAGAGACGGAGAAGGGAGGCTCTGTCGCCGTGAGGCACGAACTCGCCGTCAATGGCGCGAACGGTCACACCGTTTATTGCGGCTGCAAGCTTTTCGCCCACACTGCCTGCCTTGATGCCCTCCTCAAGCACGTATACGGCGCGGGCGCCGCCTATGAGGGGGCGGATGGCGTCAACGTCAAGCGGATGCACACGAAGAAGCTTTATAACGCGGACGGCGTGCGTCGGTGCAAGCATTTCAGCCGCCTTCAGAGCTTCGTGAGTTATGATGCCGTACGTAACTATAACGGCATCGACCCCATCCTTGTCGGGGAGGGTGTATTTTACGTCACCGCCCGTGAAAACGGAGCGGTCGTAACGGATCTCGCTTCCCTTGGGGTAGCGCACGATCTCGATTCCGCTGCCCGAGAGGGCGCGGCACATGGTGTCGTCCAGCTCCCCGTAGCTTTCGGGGGAATAGATAGTGACGCCCGGTATCATTGAAAAGAGAGGCACGTCGTATATGCCCTGATGGGTCTTTCCGTCGCCGGATACGATGCCGCAGTGGTCGAGAGCAAGGGTAACGTGAGCGCCCTGGAGCGCAACGTCGTGGAACACCTGGTCGAAGGTGCGCTGTGCAAAGGTGGAGTATATGGTGGCCACGGGGTTCATGCCTGCAATGGCGAGACCGCCGGCAAAAGCCACCGCGTGCTCCTCAGCAATGCCCACGTCGCGGTATCTTTTGGGGAAGCGCCTTGAATATTCACCGAGGCCGACTCCGTCGCGCATGGCGCCTGTGATGGCGTATATGCGGGGATCCTTTTCCGCTTCGCGGCAGATGATACTGCCGAAAACAGAGGTGAAGCTTTCTTTTTCCGCGGCAACAACGCCCGTTTCGGGGTCGAAGGCTCCGCTTGAATGATAGTTTTCGGGGGTGAGCTCCGCTTTTTCGTAGCCCTTGCCCTTTTTCGTGATAACGTGTATGAGAGAGCAGCCGCCGCGGCGCTTTGCTTCCTCAAAAACAGCCTCGAGCTTTTCCACGTCGTGGCCGTTCACAGGCCCGATATAGGGGATTCCGAGATTCTCGAAAAGATTCTCCTTGATGAATATGCTCTTGAAGACGTCCTTCCACCATTTCAGGAAAACGGCAAGACTGCGTCCGATGAAGGGGATCTTCATAAGAAAGCTTTCAAGGGAGTGCTTCAGATTAAGATAGCCGCGGCTGGTTCTGATTCGTGAAAGATACTTAGTCATTCCGCCGACGTTTTTGGTGATGGACATTTCGTTATCGTTCAGCACGATAACGAGATCGAGACCGTGGCAGTCGGCGCAGGTGTTGATGGCTTCGTAGATCATTCCGTTCGTGAACGATCCGTCGCCAACGACGGCAACGGTGAAATTGCCGTTTTTCGCTGCGCGGTTTGCCTCCGCAATGCCAAGGGCAATGGAAACCGAGCTTCCGCTGTGGCCTGCGGTGACGGTGTCGTAGGGGGATTCCTGAACGTCGGTGAAGCCGGATATGCCGCCGTATGTACGAAGGGTGCCGAAGCGCTCGTATCTGTCTGTCACAAGCTTGTGAGCGTAAGCCTGATGGCTCACGTCAAATATTATTTTGTCCTCGGGCGCGTTAAAAACACGGTGTATGGCAAGAGTCTCCTCCACGATGCCAAGGTTGGATGCAAGGTGGCCGCCTCCGTGGGATACAGTGCCGATTATAACGTCCCTTATCTCTCTCGAAAGTGAATCAAGCTCCTTATATGAAAGGGACTTGATATCCTTCGGTGAATGTATGTTTTCAAGCATGATAGGCTCCGATTTAATAGTGCTCCTTCGCTTTCCCATGGGGGAAAACGAAGAAAATGGTGGCATGCAGGGTGCATACAAAATCATTATATCACAAAATTAAGCTTTGCGCAAGGGCGCCGTTTACCTTTGACAAGCGGGGATTAATATGCTATAATATACTGATTAATTATGTATATCTATAAGGAGGGAAAGGAACAGTGGTCATACTTGGCGTCGACCCGGGCATTGCTATTGCCGGATGGGGTGCAATCGAATACGACCGGGGACGTATTCGTGTTCTCGGATACGGCTCTGCCACCACTCCCGCGGGAATGAAAACAGAGGACAGGCTCCTTTCGCTTCACAGAGATTTTGAAACGATAATAAATCATTTTCATCCGGACGAGCTTGCCGTTGAGGAGCTTTTCTGGAATACGAATCAGAAGACGGGTATCATGGTGGCAGAGGCAAGAGGCGTCATCGTGATGACGGCGAGAAAGCACGGCCTTGAGATATTCGAATACACGCCCCTTCAGGTGAAGGGCGCTGTTGCCGGCTATGGACGTGCAACGAAGCAGCAGGTCATCGCTATGGTAACGTCGCTTCTGAGGCTGCCGGCACCGCCCAAGCCCGACGACACAGCCGATGCCCTTGCCGTTGCAATATGCCACGCAAACAGCAGAGGCTCCCTTCTCGGAAAATACTATAACAATTAAGCTGCAACGAATTAGAATCAGGAGAAATAACTATGTGGGTTTCAGATAAATGGAAAGATTACGAGCTGCTCGACACCTCCGACGGCGAGCGCCTTGAAAGATGGGGCAAGTATATCCTTGTGCGACCCGACCCTCAGATAATCTGGAAAACGGAAAAAACGCTTCCCGAATGGACCCGCGCCCACGGCGTATATAAGCGCTCCTCCAAGGGCGGCGGCGAGTGGAAGGATACGAAAAAAATGCCCGAGCGCTGGGAGGTCGAATATAACGGTCTTCGCTTCGGCATACATCCCACGGGCTTCAAGCACACGGGGCTTTTCCCCGAGCAGGCGGCAAACTGGGATAAGATGAGAGCCCTCATTTCGGGCGAAAAAAGAAAGATAAACGTGCTGAATCTTTTTGCATACACAGGCGGCGCCACCGTTGCCTGCGCTTCTGCGGGAGCATCCGTGTGCCACGTTGACGCATCCAAGGGAATGGTGGCGGAGGCAAAGGAAAACGCACGTCTTTCCGGCCTTGCAAATGCTCCCATCCGCTATATCGTTGACGACTGCAAAAAGTTCGTTGAAAGAGAGATACGCCGCGGCAACCGCTACGACGGCATCATAATGGACCCTCCCTCTTACGGCAGAGGCCCCTCGGGTGAGGTGTGGAAGCTTGAGGAAAGCATCCACGAGCTTATCGCCCTCACGGCAAATCTGCTTTCGGACCGCCCCCTTTTCTTCCTTGTGAATTCCTACACAACAGGCCTTTCTCCCCTTGCCATGGAATATATCCTCCGTGTTGAGATAAAGGAAAAGCGCGGCGGTAAGCTTGAATCGGGTGAGCTCGCCCTCCCCGTAACGAAAACGGGCGGATATCTGCCCTGCGGCTCTTCCGCATGGTGGACATACAGATAAGGAACAATATTGACCGGAAAAGAAAGGCTTTTTAATGAAAAGCATCTTTATAGAAGCAAAGAATCTCACGTATTCATACAGCGATGCGGAAACGGGCGCAAAGGTAACGGCGGTAAACGGTGTTTCCTTCAAAATCGAGCGCGGCTCCTTCGTTGCCGTCCTCGGCCACAACGGCTCGGGCAAATCCACTCTTGCAAAGCTTCTGAATATGATACTTTTGCCCGAATCGGGCGAGATATACGTGGACGGCGAGCTTGCGTCGTCCTCTGCTGAGCCCGATGAGGACACGGTGTTTGCCATCCGCCGCAAGATAGGCATGGTGCACCAGAATCCCGACAATCAGATAGTTTCCTCCATTGTTGAGGAGGACGTTGCCTTCGGCCCCGAAAATCTGGGCGTGCCCCCGGCTGAGATACGCGCACGTGTGGACGATGCTCTTGCGGCTGTGGGAATGACGGAATATGCGCGTCATTCTCCCTCGCGCCTTTCCGGCGGACAGAAGCAGCGCATCGCCATCGCAGGCATCATCGCAATGATGCCCGAGTGCATCATTTTCGATGAATCCACCGCAATGCTCGACCCGGAGGGAAGAGCAGAGGTGATGGAGACCATCGGCAAGCTCAACCGCGAGCTTGGCATCACCATCATACACATCACCCACGATATGTCGGAGGCTGCTCTTGCAGACCGAATAATCGTTCTCGACCACGGCAGGATCTTCGCAGACGGCACACCGAGGGAGGTATTCTCCCGCGTTCCCGAGCTTCGCTCCATCGGTCTTGACGTGCCCCAGTCCACGGCGCTGCTTTACGAGCTGAGCCTCCACGGCTTCGGCTTTCCCGAGGGAGTATTCTCCGCCGCCAACACGGCTGAATATATCAAGGCCTGCCTTGAAAAAATGAAGGAGGCACGAAATGGCTGAGATCAGACTTGAGGGTGTCTCCTACACCTACGGCGCAAAAACGCCATATGAGAAAAAAGCCCTCGACAATATCGACCTTACCTTTGAGGAGGGTGCCGTTACGGGACTTATGGGCCACACGGGGTCGGGTAAATCCACCCTTGTGAGCATGCTGAACGGGCTCACAAAGCCCGACACGGGCAATGTGTACCTTGACGGCGTGGATATATGGGCGGAGCCCAAAAAGCTGCAGAGCGTAAGATTCCGCGTGGGTCTTGTGATGCAGTATCCCGAATATCAGCTTTTCGACGAAACAGTCCGCTCCGATATCGCCTTCGGCCCCAGAAACATGGGACTCTCCGAGGAGGAGATCGACGCAAGAGTGAAGGAGGCCGCAGGATTCGTTGGGCTCAGGGAGGAGCTTTTAGATAAATCCCCCTTCGAGCTTTCCGGCGGACAGAAGCGCCGCGCCGCCATCGCAGGCGTTATCGCAATGCGCCCGCAGGTGCTGGTGCTTGACGAGCCTGCCGCAGGGCTCGACCCAAAGGGCAGAAACTCCATTCTCACGCGTATCCGCAATTATGCGAAGGCTGAGGGCGTCACCGTTATCATCGTTTCCCACAGCATGGAGGATATGGCGGTATACTGCGACAGGATCGCGGTTATGGCGAAGGGAAGGCTCTATATGAACGGCACGCGCGAGGATATCTTCCGCCGACGTGATGAGCTCGTTTCCGTTGGCCTTGGCGTGCCCCTCGTCACAGACGTTATGTGCGAGCTTCGCCGCCTTGGTGTGGACGTTGAGAGCGACGTTTTCACCGTGGACGGCGCGCGGGACGCCATCCTCGCCCTGATAAAATAATATTGTAGAATCAGTCAAAGAAAGGAGGCGGTCGAAATGAAGGATATCACCCTCGGACAGTATTTCCCGGGAAATTCCGTGCTTCACAGACTGGACCCCAGAGCAAAGCTCATACTGGCAGTGCTCTATATCGTTGCCATATTCGTTGCGGGCTCTGTGGGCGCGTACGTTATGCTGATAGCGCTGACCCTGCTTCTCGTTTCCGTATCGGGAATACCTTATTCCATATTTCTGAAGGGATTAAGACCGCTTTTATATATAGTCGTTTTCACCACCGTCATAAACGTGTTTATGACGAGCGGCGACGACCTTCTGCTTGAGGTCGGATTTATTCGTATATACCGCGAGGGTATCGTGAACGCGGTGCTTATGATACTCCGCGTTATGCTTCTCGTTTCGGGAAGCGGACTTTTCCTCACCTATACAACGTCACCCATCACGCTGACGGACGGACTTGAGCAGCTTCTCATGCCCCTGAAAAAGCTCAGGCTCCCCGTGCACGAGTTTTCCATGATGATGACGATAGCACTCAGATTTATCCCCACCCTCGTTGAGGAAACGGATAAGATAATGAACGCACAGAAGGCGAGAGGAGCCGATTTTTCCTCGGGCGGCATCATCGCCCGCGCAAAGGCGCTGATACCCATTCTCGTGCCTCTGTTCGTTTCCGCATTCAAGCGAGCAGACGAGCTTGCCGTTGCAATGGAATGCAGATGCTACCGCGGCGACAACGGAAGGACCAGAATGAACGTGCTTCACTTCTGCGGCACCGACGTTTTTGCAATGGCGATAGGCGCGCTCGTTATCGCGGCGGCAGTGGTGCTGGATAAATTCTTCCCCATCATATCACTTGTAAGATGAAGCTGAAGCTGACATTATCGTATAACGGCGCCGCGTATTGCGGCTGGCAGGCTCAGTCAAACGGGCTGAGCGTACAGACTGTGCTGACGGCGGCGGCAAAAAAGACCTACGGTAAGGATTGCCTTATCACGGGATGCAGCCGCACCGACAGCGGCGTGCACGCGAAAAGCTACGTGTGCACCCTCGAATTTGCCGACGGGGAGGACGCAGCGTCCGTTATCCCCGGCGAGGCTGTGCCTCTGGCGCTGAATTCCAAGCTCCCTCAGGACGTTGCCGTTTTGGCGGCGGAGCCTGTGGCGGAGGATTTTCACCCCAGATACAGCGTAAGATCCAAAACCTACGAATATATTTTCTATGATTCAAGGGTGCGCTCCCCATTTTATGCGGGCAGGGCGCACACCGTGAAGCCTCTCACGGAGGAGAGCATCGCAAAAATGAACGAAGCCGCCGCCCTTATGTGCGGCAGGCGTGATTTTGCTTCGTTTATGGCGGCTGGCTCGAAAATAACGGATACGGTCCGCAACGTTTTCGAGGCAAGCGTGAAAAGGCGGGAGGACACCGTCGTTTTCTCCGTGACGGCTGACGGATTTTTATATAATATGGTGAGGATAATGGCAGGCACTCTTCTTGCCGTTGGCACGGGCAGGCTTTCGCCCGGGGATATCCCCCATATTATCGAAGCCAAGGACAGAGGCCGCGCAGGGGCAACGCTTCCCCCGGACGGACTTTACCTTTGCCGCGTGGACTATTGATCGCGACGCGAAAAAACACGTAATAAATTTGCCACCAATGGCGGCGGAGAGGAGTGGGGCGTGAAGGTATAGTCACACTGCGCCGAAACACACCCGCTTCACGCACAGATCCTCGCAAAACGGGCCCCAACCCGTTTTGCCGCGAAGGCTCGCGGTCCCGAGGATCGCAAAATAAAATTTGCCGCCGATGGCGGCGGAGAGGAGGTTGTAAATGAAAAGAGAACCGAAGGCACCCGTAGCCGTAAATGAGATAGACATGATGCCCGTCAGGCTTCCCGATGAGGAATTTGAGATGCGCAACGATTATTATCTTGCCGTATCAAGACGCTTCAAGCTGGCAAGACTTCTTATGCTCACTCTTCTCGTTATTTATATCCTCTCTATGCTCACCTTCTTCTCCGAGGATATAACGGTGTCCAATTTCAAATATCTGCTCCGCGATATAAATATCAGCTCATCTGCCGGGGATGCATTTTCCGAGGTGAACTACACAGCCGAGCCCATCCAGCGCTTCGACATATACCGCGGCGAGCTTCTCTACGTGACGGGAAGCGAGGTGAAGCTCTATTCAAGAACGGGCAACGTGGGGCTTTCCGAAGAGCTTTCATATGAATCGCCCACCGTGCTCACTACGGATAAATACGTGTTCATTTACGACACGGGCGGCGACACCTTCTCGCTTTACAATTCCTTCTCCGAGCTTCACCGGGAAAGTGTCGAGCACTATATCATTTCCGCGGATATAAGCGATACCGGCTCCTTCGCCGTCCTGACGTCGGGAAGGGAATATAAGAGCATCGTATACCTTTATAACGACGGATTTCAGCTTTCCGCAAGGTATATGAAAAAGGATTACGTCACAGACGTTGCCCTTTCGGGGGACGGCACCCGTCTTTTGTTATCGACGGTGTCATCATCTGACGGCGGATTTACGACCAAGCTTTATTTTTACGAGCCCGGTATGGATACCGAGCTTGCGTTGGCCTCCGTTGCCGACGATTACGTGACCTCGCTTCAGCGGATGGCGGGAGGCTTTGCCGCCTTCGGAGTAAAGGGCGTTTATTTTTACGATATGAACGGCGCCTTCATCGGACGCAGTGTTTACGGAGAGCGGCTGGGTATGTACGCCGCATCAGATGAAAACGTGGTGCTCATACTGCCTCAGAACACCCTGGGAAACGTAAACCGCATTATGATCCTCAACGGTGTTGGCGAGACCGTTTACAACAAAGTGCTTGAAGAAAAGATCACAGACGTTTCCGTTTCCGACCACGGACACGTGTATGTGCTCACGGCCGGACGCGCCGTGATGATCGATGCTGCGGCAGGAACGGAAAAATCCGTGCCCGTGACGGGAAATGCAAAGCGCCTCTTTGCTGCCGGCGAAGAGACGGCTCTGTACTGCACAGCCTCCTCCGCTTACGCGGTGGACTTCAAGACACTTACCGATATCGGCGGTTAAGGAGTTATTATGAGCTTTTTTCTTGATATATTAATTCTCGGCGTGATGGTGTCTGCCGTTATCGGCGGATACAAGCGCGGGTTCATCCGTTCTGTTATGAATCTTGCTTCCGCGGTGCTTTCCTTTGTGGCATCGGTGTTCTTCACGCCGTATCTTTCAAAATACCTTTGCGATAATTTTATTCTCAAGGGCATCGCCTCGGGAATCGAGGAAACTCTCGGCTCCCTTCTCGGAGTGGGCTCTGCCACCGTGCGCTCAACGGAGCAGCTTTTCCTTGATATGCCCGATGCGCTCCATTCTATATTCACAAGATTCGGCATCGATTCGGCGGCATTTATCAAGGAGTTTTCCACTCCCGAGCTTGCAACGGCTGAAACGGTTTCGGCTATGTCCGAATCCATTGCGGAGTCCTCTGCATCCGCAATATCCTCTATCGCTGCATTTTTCATTCTTTTCGTGGGCTTCAGCATCATTATGAAGATACTGACAGCCACCCTCGACGCCGTGTTTGAGCTGCCCGTGCTGAAGCAGCTGAACTCTGCGGCAGGGCTTTTGTTCGGTATTGCAGCCGCTCTCTTCTACGGAGCCGTGTGGAGCGCGCTTGCTGTTTCCGCCATAAACGCACTTTCCACCGTGGACCCTGCCACCTTCACCCTGCAGGTGATAGACGAAACGGTGCTCGTCAAGCTCTTTTCGGGTATCCGTATGACGTTTATGACGGAAGTGCTCGTCTAAGGCTACATAAGAATTATTCGCCGCATCCCGCGGCTGACAGGAGTCAATTATGGAAATGTGTTCAAGATGCCATAAGCGCATAGCTGTGGTGTTTATAACTAAAATAGAAAACGGCGAGACCAAAAATGAAGGTCTTTGCCTTAAGTGCGCCAAGGAGCTGGGGCTTAAGCCCATCGACGATATCCTTTCAAAGATGGGTATCTCCGAGGACGACCTCGAAAAGCTTGAATCCGATATGGAAACGGCTCTCACAGAGGGCATCGATATGGACGAGGGCGACCGCGGCGACGAAACGGAGGATGCAGGCGCGCCTCCCATCGATCTTCCGCGCCTTTTCGGCAACGGCGCCATCTTCCCCATTAAGGGTGGCAGCTCCAAGGAAAAGAAGAGAAACGAAAAGTCCGGAGCTGAAAGCACCGAGGGCAAAAAGCGCCCGAAGCGCAAATTCCTCGACGTTTATACCAAAAATCTCACGGCGGAGGCCGCGGCAGGCAAACTGGACCGCATCGTCGGCAGAGAGCGGGAGCTTTCCCGCATGATCGGCATCCTTTGCCGCAGACAGAAGAATAATCCCTGCCTCATCGGTGAGGCGGGCGTTGGTAAGACCGCCATCGCAGAGGCGCTGGCACAGCGCATCGCAGACGGAAACGTGCCCTATAAGCTTCGCGGATGCGAGGTCCAGCTCGTGGACCTGACGGCTCTCGTTGCGGGAACACAGTTCCGCGGTCAGTTTGAATCCCGCGTGCTCGGCCTTATAAACGAGGTGAAGGAGGCGGGCAACGTTATCCTCGTTATCGACGAGGTCCACAATATCGTGGGCGCAGGCGATGCAGAGGGAAGCATGAATGCGGCAAATATTCTGAAGCCCGCCCTTTCCAGAGGTGAGATCCAGATGATCGGAGCCACCACTCTTGCCGAATACCGCAAGCACATCGAGAAGGATTCTGCCCTTGAGCGCAGATTCCAGCCCGTTATGGTGAACGAGCCCTCGATCGCCGACACCATCGAGATACTCCGCGGCATCAAGCACTATTACGAGAGCTACCACAGCATAAAGCTTCCCGATTATATAATCGAGCGCGCCGTGGTCCTTTCCGAGCGCTATATCACAGACAGATATCTCCCCGATAAGGCCATCGACCTTATCGATGAGGCTCTTTCCTTCGTTTCGCTTTCCACAGACGTTATCAATAAGCGCTGCCTGAAAAAGGATGAGCTCGAAGCGGTGAAAAAAGAATACGATGCTATAGAAGCAAAGGGCGCGCCTGAGGGCGAGGACGAGGCAAAGGACCACTACGAAAGCCTTGCAAGGCTGAAAAGCGACGTTATGCGCCTTGAGGCAGAGCTTTCGCAGCTTGAGGCAGAGTGTGCCTCCCTTGAGCTCACCGTTGGCGACCTTGCGCACGTTATCGAAATATGGACCGGCATCCCCGCCACCGACATTAAGGAAGAGGAATTTGACCGTCTTATCGAGCTTGAGGCAAGGCTTAAAACACGCATCGTCGGTCAGGATAAGGCAGTTTCCGCCGTGGCGAGAGCCATCAAGCGCAGTCGCGCAGGAGTGCAGTATAAAAAGAAGCCCGTTTCCTTCATTTTCGCAGGACCCACGGGCGTTGGTAAGACGGAGCTTGTGAAGACCCTTGCAAACGATCTTTTCTCCTCTCCCGAAACCCTTATAAGGCTCGATATGTCCGAGTTTATGGAGAAGCATTCCGTTTCCCGTATTATAGGCTCGCCTCCCGGCTACGTTGGCTACGACGACGCAGGCCAGCTGACGGAGAAGATACGCCGCCGTCCCTATTCCGTCATCCTTTTCGATGAGATCGAAAAGGCGCACCCCGACGTGATGAATATCCTTCTGCAGATACTTGACGACGGCGAGGTCACCGACGCACACGGCAAGCACGTTGATTTTTCCAATACCGTTATCGTTATGACCACCAACGCAGGCTCCACCGGCGGCTCAAACACCGCAGGCTTTTCCGACGGCGTGGACAGCTTCACCGAGGATAAGACCGCACGTGCTCTCTCCGAATTCCTGCGCCCCGAATTTCTGAACCGCGTTGACGAGATAATCACCTTCCGCTCGCTGACGGAGGAGGACTTCGTCTCCATCGCAAGGATAATGACGGGCGACCTTATCGGCACCGTTGCCGCACGCGGCATCGAGGTGAAGTTCACCGAGGCGGCGCTTGCCCGCATTGCCCACGAGTCATATTCCTTCAAGTTCGGTGCCCGCAATATGCGCCGCTATATCGAAAATCACGTTGAGGACCCCCTTGCGGAGGCAATCGTCACCTCCCGTGAAAACAGAGTGACTCACGCGCTCTTCGATGCAGACCCGTCGGGTAAAGGTCTCACCCTTCAGTGCATAAAGCTTCACTGAACCGCCTATGAAGAGTAAAAGCCAGGGTGCCGCATGGTACACGGCCACCGTCAAAGAGGTTTGCGATGCTTTGGGTGTGGACCTTCATCGCGGACTTTCTCCCTCCGAGGTCAGAAGACGGCGCCGCCGCCACGGCATAAACAGAATATATAAGGAAGAGCATACCTCATTTTTCAGCTATCTCGGTTATTGCTCCTCCGATTTGATGCTGATACTTCTTCTCGTAACGGCAGCGGTCGCTGCCGTTTTCGGCGAGGAGCACGCGGCATCTGTGATAATACCGATACTGATCTTCAGCATCGCCGTAAGGACCTTTGCTTATATAAGAGCAAGGCGTTATCTTGAGTCGGCGTCATCGGCTGCCGCCGTTATGCCCAGCGTAACGGTGCTGCGCGGAGGTGCCGTATATAGGATTGACGGCCGACAGGTCGTGCGAGGCGATATCCTCCGCCTGAAGGCAGGCGATATCGTTCCTGCAGACTGCAGGATCATTTCCGCGGAAGGCCTGTCCGTTTATGAAACGGGCGTGACGGGCGCTCCCGGAGTCGTTGAAAAAACAGCTGCGGAGGTGCCCTTCGGTGCCTCGCCTGCAGCCTGCGTAAATATGCTTTTTGCCGGAAGCAGCATCTTTTCCGGCAAATGCGTTGCCGTCACAGTTGAGGTGGGGGCAGAAACACTTGCCGTCCGCTCCCGCGGCGAGCTTTCCGCCATCCGCGGAGGCGAGCTGAAAATAACGCGGCTCCTTGAAAGATACAGCCGCGTGTGGGGCGCCGTTATGACGCTGACGGTTTTCCTCATTACTATATTGAATCTTATCTTCGGCGACCGCGGGCTCTACGACGTTTTCTTCATGGGTCTGGCTCTCGCCGTTGCCTCCATGTGCGAATACTATTCTGCCATGGGCGATATTGCAGCCGCCTTCGGGCTTGCCGCCCTTGCGGCAGGCGACGGAGACAGGCTTCGCCGCAACGGCTCCTTCGTGCGCGGTGTCCGCTCCATTGAGGCTTTGGCAGATCTTGACGTTATCGTTTTCTCCGACAATGGCGTTATCACCGCCGACGGAGTTGAATGCAGATACAGCATCCTTCGGGACGGTAAACTCACGGATCTCAAGAATGCCGACGGCTTCCCCGACGTATTCCGCTTTGCGGCAATATCCACGGGACTTTACGGCGGCGCTCTTGCGGCAGGTGCCGTGAAGCGAAGCGAAAGCTCCCGCGCCATCGACGAATACATAAAAAAGAACGGCTTCAACGTGAACTCCGTGTTCCGCGAAGGCGAAACGCCAATGCTGTGGGGCGACGACGGGGACGGGCTCCCCTTCGACGTTCAGCTTCTTGGCACCGCCGACGGCTACGTTGCATATATGAACGGCGACGCCGTTTCCGTTATTGAGCGATCTCTTTTCCTCTACGGCGAGGACGGGGAGACGGTGCCTATGACGGAGGAGACCCGTGAGGGGCTCCTGCGTGCCGTTGCCTATCACGAGCATCACGGTGCCACCGTTGTGGGGATTGCCCGCAAGGTGACGCCCTTCCACTCAAAGGAAAGGCTGAATTTCGCCGTTTCCGACGTTTCCTTCGTTGGCTTCCTCGCATTTTACCGCCCCTTGGCGCCGGACACGGAAAACGCCGTGAAGGCCTGCCATGAGGCCGGTATCCGTCTCGTTATGGCCGGGGCGGGCAGGCAGTCCGCTCTCACCGCAAGCAGAGTGGGCATCATGAGCCGGCGCGGAGATATGCTGACGGCAAAGGAATTTGCTGCTATGGATAAGGAAGCACGTGCCGCAGCCGCAAGGGAGAAAACGCTCCTTATTGGCTTTGATGCAAGCGCCCTTATCGCTTTCATAAGCATCCTGCAAAAGCAGGGGCTGAAGGTGGCGTACGTGGGCAATCCCGATAACGACACCACGGGAGAGCTCCGTCTTCTGCACGGAGTGGGTGCAAGCTTTGCCCTCTCCCACGAGATGATAAACTACCAAAACGAGCGGGAGCGCCTCATTTTCGAGGATGCGGACGGCGTGTCGCAGACACTTAAGATGAGCGCAGACAATATCGTCCCCCGTGCAAACAGGGAAGGCGGCGGCCTGCCGTCCGTTGTTGAATGTGCGTCCTTTGCCAAAAAGATATACGAAAACGTTGCCTCTGTGGCAGAGTATCTCGTTACGTCTCAGGCGGCAAGGATGCTGACGGTGCTTTATTCCGCCGTGTTCCACGACAAGGCTCTCAGCGCCGCTCAGATACTCCTTTGGGGTCTTATCTTCGATTTCTTTGCGGTGCTCACCATCTGCCTTGAGCGGCCGGACTATAAAACACTCCGCCGCCGCTCCGACGTATACGAAAAGCTGAAAAATCCCTTCTCGGGAATCAGCGTTGCCGTTGCCTACGGCTTCTTATGGGGCGCTGTGACTATGCTGACGGCGAATATCTTCTATCCTGCGTCGGATATGTCGGCAACGGTCATATTCGTTTCCATCATCCTCTCGCTTCTCGTTGTGTGCGGGGAAGAGAGAAGTGAATATTCCGTGTTCTCAAAGCAGCGAAGCATCAACCTTTTCACCTGCATCTTCATCGCATCGGGGCTCTTGCTTATCATACTGATCACGGTGTCGCCTGCTGTGGCGTCTGCCGTGGGCATCATCAGCCCGGACCCGAGGGCGCTGCTTGTGTCGGCTGTTCCTGCGGTTTTGATGCTTGCAGTATACGAATTGCCCCGGTTTATAAGAAAAAAATAATAAAAAAGAGAATCTCTCTTGAATATCACCCATCGGGTAGACTATAATAAAGGGTGGTAAGAAAATTACGCTCAAAGAGCGGAATAGCATAGAAGGAGAATAAGCATGTCTGAAAACGCAAACAGCGGATGCACCCACGATTGCTCTTCCTGCGGCCTCGATTGCCCCTCGAAGAAAGATCCCGCATCCCTTCTCGAACCTATCAATGCGTATAGCAAGGTTAAAAAAGTAATCGCCGTCGTCAGCGGTAAGGGCGGCGTCGGCAAGAGCATGGTAACGTCTCTTCTGGCTCTCACTATGAGACGCAGAGGCTTCAACGTTTCCATTATGGACGCTGACATCACAGGTCCCTCCATTCCCAAGGCATTCGGCCTCAAGTGCGGCGGTGCCGAAGGCGACGAAAACGGTATCATCCCCCCCGAAACGGCAACGGGCATCAAGGTCATGTCCGTAAACCTGCTTCTCGACGATGAAACGAGCCCCGTTATCTGGCGCGGACCCGTTATCGCAGGCACGGTTAAGCAGTTCTGGACCGACGTTATCTGGGGAAATAACGATATTATGTTCATCGATATGCCCCCCGGAACAGGTGACGTTCCCCTCACCATATTCCAGTCCATCCCGCTGGACGGCATCGTTATCGTAACGAGCCCTCAGGAGCTCGTTTCCATGATCGTTGCCAAGGCTGTGAACATGGCAAAGATGATGAACGTTCCCGTTCTTGGTCTCGTTGAGAATATGAGCTACGTTGAATGCCCCGATTGCGGCAAGAAGATCAGTATTTTCGGCGAAGGCAAAACGGAAAAAACGGCAGAAGAATACGGTCTCTCTCTTCTCGACCGTATGCCCATCTCCCCCGACCTGGCACGTCTTTGCGACGCAGGTAAGATCGAGCTCACTCCCTACGAATGGCTCGAATCCACCGCAGACGCAATCGAAGCTCTCGAAAAATAATCGTTTATTAATTTATACCGAAAGGTAAAAAGGAGATATAATATGGAAAAGGTAAGATTCGGTATCGTCGGTATCGGTAATATGGGCTCCGGTCACGTTCGCCGCTTCGTTGACGGCGAGGTAAAGGGCGCAGAGCTCACCGCTGTCTGCGACATCAAGCCCGACAGACTCGAATGGGTCAAGTCATATTGCGAGAGCAAGGAAGCCAAGACCCCCGCGCTTTACGATGATTGCATTAAGATGCTCGAATCGGGCGATATTGATGCTATCCTTATTGCGGTGCCTCACTACCTGCACCCCGTGCTCGGTATTGAAGCGTTCCGCCGCAAGATCCACGTTCTTTGTGAAAAGCCCATCGGCGTTTACACAAAGTCTATCCCCGAATTTATCGATGCCGCAAAGGAAAGCGGCTGCGCTTTCGGACTTATGTTCAATCAGCGCACAGACAAGTATTATCAGAAGATGCACGATATGATCGCAGCAGGCGAGCTGGGCGAGCTGAAGCGCTGCGTCTGGATCATCACCGACTGGTACCGCACGCAGGCATACTACAACAGCGGCGGATGGAGAGCAACCTGGGCAGGTGAAGGCGGCGGCGTTCTTCTCAACCAGTGCCCCCACAATCTTGACCTTTGGCAGTGGATATTCGGCATGCCCTGCCGTATCCGCGCGTTCTGCCAGTTCGGTAAGTATCACGACATTGAGGTCGAGGATAACGTGACCGCATACGCAGAATACCCCAACGGCGCAACCGGCGTGTTCATCACCACCACCGGTGAATTCCCCGGCACTAACCGCCTTGAGATCTCCGGTACCCGCGGTAAGCTGGTCCGCGAGGGCGCAGGCCTCAAGTTCTACCGCACCGAGGTGGACGAGCGCGAATATAACGCTACCTCCGATAACGGCTTCGGCAAGATCCCCTATGAGGTCATCGACGTACAGGTTGAGGGCCGCGGCGGCGCTCACACCGAGATCTGTCAGAACTTCACCGATCATATCCTCCACGGCACACCCCTTATTGCTCCCGGCGAAGAGGGAATCCGCGGTCTCTCCATTTCCAACGCAATGATGCTTTCCACCTGGAAAGAGGACTGGGTAGACCTTCCCAACGACGGCGAGGAATTCTGGGCACACCTCCAGGAAAAGATCAAGACCTCCAACGTTAAGGAAGACGTGGCAGGCGGCGCTGTTGCCGACCTTTCCGGTACATATAATAACTGATCGAATCAAAAAGACGGCTCATCCGAGCCGTCTTTTTTTGCGTCGTTATTCTGCACAATAATGGATATCTATATTCGTGGATGTGAACAATTCACAATTGGCAGTATGTGTGATAAAATATAAATGTGGAATAAAATGGTGCCGATGCTAAAATAATGGCCATAAACCGGACAATATTTGTGAACTTTCATGTTTTTTCAAAAAACTTTTCGAAAAACCGATAATTTTGAACGATTTTTACTGATATATATTATAGAGAGATGTCTCTCAATGCTTTTTACGAGGTGACGCTATGAAAACCAAACTAAATATAGTGTCCTATTACCTGCTCCTCCGCAAACGATAGAGTATAGGCGGCAACACTCGCCTATGCGCTCCCCGGACCGTGAAAAAATATTAAAAAAGGAGATCGACCAATGAATAATCTTAAAAGAATAATTATAATTATTGCAGTTGTTTCTGTGATTTTCTGTCTGACGCTTAGTATTACTGCAAATAGCTTTATAGCGTACGACGAAGAAGAACTTTTCTCTATGATTGTAAATTCTTTTGATTTTTACACAGAATTTTTTCTTGTTGGCAAAGAAGATTTGATAAATCGCGAGGATACTCCCATAATTATCGAACGGGAAGATGGAGCGATATGGCCGTCAAATACTTTTTATCCTCGGACTGATGAGTTGGGTAATTGGGAGAGTTTCTGTAACAAGCTGTATTCATATTACACAAATGAGATAGGCGGTATTTTCATTGATAATATGCAGGGATTCGAGAATTCGGGGAAAGTGTATGTAAAAGAGAGCATGTTTTATGGCACTCAAAATGACGGTCCGTTTTTTTCATATCATGATACAGTAGGTGATTATAATATAGATTTGGAGTCGCGTGACACATTCAAACTTGTTAAATCAAATGGAAACACACTATTATTTGAGTTTCAGGTTTTTGATTTTTGGATTGGTATTCTTGATATTTCAGATGAATCAAAACGGCCATCACCAAAAGACCAAATCCTCGACTTAACTGTAGAGTTTACCTACACCGAAGCCGGCTGGAGAATATCGGGTGGCAGTATGGTAGACACATATCTTTATGGCAGAAGCTATAATGATTATTTGATTTCTACCGCCCCACAAACCGGCTTTGCCACCGTCGCATACGCCGCTGTTGCCGTCGTCTCCGCCGCAGCAGTCGTTGCCGTGGGGAAGAAGCGGAGATAAGGATATTAAGGAATATCAACAACTCAGAAAGGAGCCGATTATGAAAAGACTACTCACACTCGCCGTCGTCGCGTTGATGCTCGCACTCACCCTCGTCTTGCCTGTGTCAGCGGCGGAGGGGAACTTCGACATTACCGAGTATCCGTCTGCAGCCACCCCCGACAAAAATGGAGCAACCGTCGAAGCGTACAGATTTGTGTATGATGCCGACAAAGACAATAATGATTGGTTGTCGGGAAAATATGTTCATTCGGTGCCGAAGCTTACGTATGAAACTGAAACAGCACAAAGAATCAATCAAAAAATACTCGATGATTTTATAGATGAACAAGGCTATGTGATATGGCATATGGTGGAGCAGATCCCCTGCGAAGATGGCCCCAATTATTTTTGTAGAACGAAGTATGCGTCGCTGATAGATGATAAGGGAATCGTTGTTATAGTTATGTCTATGAACAGCGGAGTAGCGGCTACTTGCGCAGTTGGCACGACTTATAAAGTCTATTACTATTCGCCCGAGACCGACAGCGAGCTTTCGGTAGATGAATACCTGGCGCTCCACGAAACGAGTCGGGAAGAAATATCCGCACGTTTCAGCGACGAAAATGACTATTTGAAACATACTGATCCCGATACGGAGGAGCCTGCAATCGTTCCTGCTGAGGATATACACTTTGCAATCTATCACGCAGACGGAACGGAAACTGTTTGTGCCAATGTTCCGGGCTGGGATGGTGACTACATTAGATTTTTCGGTACTAATATCGAATTTGCCCCTCAAACCGGCTTTGCCACCGCTATCTACGCCGCTGTTGCCGTCGTCTCCGCCGCAGCTGTGGTAGCCGTGGGGAAGAAGCGGAGGTAAGGATATTAAGGAATATCAACAACTCAGAAAGGAGCACGCTTATGAAAAAAATACTCACACTCGCCGTCGTCGCATTGATGCTCGCACTCGTCTTGCCTGTGTCAGCGGATGCGGTTGATTTTTATGTTCCTGCAGAATATGGATTTACAAATCAATACACAAATTATATATTTACACCTAAAATAAGCAGCGGTTCTTGGTATGATCCGCCGCGTGAATATCTCGAAACAAGAGAGCTTAGGTCGATCGATGATATATTGAATAGTCTTTTTGCGCTTGATTTGTCGGAAGAAGATATCATAAAAGAGGATGTTTGGCAGGACGATAATATCGAAGATGCCGTGTCATATCTGTTTTCATCTCGTAAAGTGGAGAAATATGATACTGAAATAACGATGTTTTCGCGGTATGTTGATATTGACGGAGAAAAACAGCTTGCGTACTGTACTATAAATATAAAAATTGGAGAAAAAGCGCATGAAGCGCAAAGATCGGATGTTGAATCAGATGTGTTAGATTTTTATCTGGCGAATGATTCAACAAAGCCGTTGTTTGATTTCAGAGAATCGCATACAATAGGCTGGACAATTCCAGGGTATGAATTGCATCGCATAGACAATGCATATTACGAAAACACCAATAAAGTTCTTCATTCAACACATATCATATCAGAACCAGAGCCCGATCTGTTAATATTTGAAAGTGTTTCCTATCCGGAAAATGCGCCAACTATTGACGATTGGTTCAATATTCTCAAAGGAAAGGAGACGTACCGTTTTGGCCCTGATGAATATTGTGGGGAAGAAGATTACTATTTGAATTATTTGGAAGTGTATTACGAACTTGCATATCCGGAAGTTGAATATCCTATCTCCTCCCCCCAAACCGGTTTTGCCACCATAGCCTACGCCGCTGTTGCCGTCGCCTCCGCCGCAGCAGTGGTAGCCGTGGGGAAGAAGCGGAGATAAGGATATTAAGGAATATCAACAACTCAGAAAGGAGCCGATTATGAAAAGACTACTCGCACTCGCCGTC
>JAZMZX010000128.1:0-66193 GCA_045586225.1 Eubacteriales bacterium | reverse complement strand
GGACGATATGCATTCTCAGCCCTCGGGAAATTCAGGCAAAAAGATCGCCTGCGGCGTCATACGCAGGGCGGAATCGCCCGGCACCTGATGATATATGCAAAGTCGGATCGTAGCCATGTCGTTCTGTGAGCCAAGGAGTTGAATTACTAAGTTGTCTTCCTAAGACCGCTTGGCCTCCGACTTGGACGATATGCATTCTCAGCCCTCGGGAAATTCAGGCAAAAAGATCGCCTGCGGCGTCATACGCAGGGCGGAATCGCCCGGCATTCGATGATATATGCAAACGACTAAAACCAAAAACGAAAAGTTACGCAAATGACTAAAAGTCCGGATCGGGCACGTTTTGTCGTGCCCAATGCGGACTTTTAGGGTGTTTTTGCGGTTTTAGGTGCAGTGGAGGCAAAAAAAGCATTTTTCCGAAAACGTTGCTTCCCGTATCATTCCAGCGCGAAAAGCTCCTCCAGATAGCGGAAGGGAACGAAAGCACCGCTTTCGTTTAGCGCACATATCTTTTCGGGAGTGGCTGCGTCAGCGTCGCTTGTCTCTCCCTCCTGAAGCGCGATCTCGTCAAGGGAAAAATCACACTTGAAGAGCCACACGTCGGTGAAATAGTCGCGGCCTTTATAGGTCATAACGATGCGGCCGTCCTCGGGGGAGAGGGTGAGCCCCGTCTCTTCCTTCGTTTCGCGGATGGCGGCGGCGAGTGAATCGTCGCCTGACACGGCGGAGCCGCTCGTAGTCTCCCACATATTCGGGAAGCCCTTGTTCGGTGCGCGCTTCGTTATGAGATATTCGCCGCGGCTGTTTTTTATCCAAACGTGAACCACGAGATGATACTGTCCTTTGCCGAGGGTTTCGCCTCTTTTGATCGTGATGCCGGTGGGGGTGCGGTCTTCGTTCAGCACGTCCCAAAGCTCGCCCTTTCCGCTTTGTCCGTTCAGCCATCCCTGGACGGCGCGGAAAAGCGGCGGCTGTATCATAGGATAGGTGAGGTCTTGAGGGAGCAGATCGAACTCTCCGGTCTCGCATATTTCCGATGACGGGGGAATGGGACCTTGTGACTTGATCTCGGCGAAATAGAGCATTCCGTAGGTGGCATAGCCGTCTTTTACGACGGCGTAAGCCGTAACGGGAAAAAGCTCCGCGTCGGTGGCGCCCGTTTCCTCGTAAAGCTCGCGGCGGGCAGTTTCTTCTATGTCCTCGCCCTCCTCGCGGTGACCGCCCGGGATCTCCCAGGTGTCGCGGAGACGGTGGCGCGAGAATATCCATTTATAGTTGTGCCTTGCGACGATGACGGCGTATTTGTAAAGATCGTCCACAACGTCGTCGGGATGCTCGAATATTACCTTTAACATCGTGTTCACTCCTTTCGGGTGTGCGTTACCTTGTGAATCTGCCGTCGTCGCTCTCCGTCATGTCGGAGAGCATTTTTGAAAGCAGCTTATTTGCCGCCGTGTAATCTTCTCTTTTCACTAGCTTTTCAAGTGATGCGTCATTGTACACGATCCTTGAAAACCAGAGAGAATGATAGAGCGTATAAATGATCCACGCCGCGCTCGCTTCTTCCTCGCTTAATTTTCTAATCGAAAGATATCCGTTCAGAAATGCAGGGAAGAGCCGTTCGCAAAAGTCGGGGTCAGCATCTTCGGGGAGATCCATTTCGTAGGCGGTCAAAAGACCCTCAAGCACGAGATCCGACACAAGCACTTCGTCTCCGGCATTGTTGTAGTCGAAAACGGTGATCTCACCGTTTTCGTAAACGAGATTGTTTATCGAAATATCTCCTTGAACGGCTGCCTTGGGAAGACTTTCCCATACAGCACGTATCGCTTCTGTTTTTTCGTCGTGCAGCCCCTTGATTTTTTCAACGACAGAACGGTCAAGGTTCCCGTTTTCCCCGATCTCGCAAAACTTTTGGAAAGCATCTACGTCATTCAGGTACGCAGCAGAAAAAAGCGTTCCGCATCCAATTTCACATTTGTTTTTCAAGGATAGGATGTGCATACGTGCCATCAGCTCGCCAATCTTGTAGGCTATGTCGGTGTTGATCTCTCTGATCTCCTCACCGCACCAATCCTCAACGGTCACGTTGCAGGGGATTCCGTTATAGACGTATTCGTTGCAGTATCTCCCCTTTGCCATGTATCGCATCGGAGTTTTGATACCGCTTTGACGCATAAATTCCGAGAATGCACTTTGTTTTTCGATCTTGGCACGGTCTTTGAGTAGATCGTCCCCTTCGTGCAGGATCTTTATAACGACACGCCTCCCGCTTTCGGGAAGAACGGACAGAATGATCTTTATAAGACCGTCTCCGTACTCACCGTTATAGCTTATGTATTCCTTTTGTTCGCTGAAAGCTGTGTCCAAGCCGTATAATTCAAGGACGGCATGTATAACGCTTTCTTCTGTTTTCTTTTTTTCTTCCATAGGTATTTTCAATTTTTATCGCGTTTCAGCTCCAGAACGTATCGGGAGCCTTTCTCTGTTTTTTCATAGCTCCGAAAGCCAACGCTCTCAAAGCATTTTTGCGAGCCCACGTTGAAATCGTAGATCTCGCCAACGTACAGCTTATCGTACCCCATTGCCCGTCCGCGCTCCACAAGGGCACCCACGACCTTTTTGCCGATGCCTTTTCCGCGGTATTCACGGTCGCCGATCACGATGGGCATATCCTTTTGCCAAAAGGTGACGTCGCCGATGGGCTTCCATTCACCGTTTTCATTGACTTCGATGAAGTAAAGCTCGCCTTTGCTGTTGAGGTAGTTATACATATTCGTCAGGGTCTCGTATGAATAGGGCTCTGCAACGCCGTCAACGAGAAGGACAGTTTCGGGGTCTTGATACCACTCAAAGGCAAAGCCGTAATCCCCGTCGAAACGTCGGAGGCGCAGGGAGTCTTCGATCTCTATTACGATTACCGTAGCCATCACTCACCTCGGACAGGCGGTTCGAGATACATCACCTCGATGCCGAGCTTTTGGGCATGGGCGATCTCTTTTTTTACGGCATCACCGATATATCCGCCCACGTTCACAACGAATATGGCATCGGAAAGCTCAATGCGCTTCATATGAAGCTCGCCGAGGCGGAGTTTTTCAGCATCGGTCAGCTCTCTGTCTATCACGTGGGGCACGATGCCGAGGACGGTGTATCTTTGCTCAAGCTCCAAAAGCTCCGAGACCTCACAGATCTTATCCCAAAATCGGAGCGAGCCGCAGACTGTTACAATTTTATTTTTCATAATGATGTTGTTTTATGATATGGTGTTTCTGTCATCCTCAGAGGAGGTGATCCTTGCACGAAGCTCCGAATGCTCGGGCAGGGAAAGCTCGGGGTCGGCGGTGAGAAGCTCACCTGCATCGGCAAAGGCGCGACGAAGCCAGGTCATACCGTTCTCGTCGTCAAGCTCCGCAAGCTTGAAGGAAAGGGAGCCGCTCTGACGGACCGAGCCGTTTTTCGGCAGAAAGTCGCCGGGGCCTCGCAGGGCAAGGTCTCGCTCCGCTATCCTGAAGCCGTCGTGCTCCTTTTTCATGGTGATGAGCCGCTCGTAGGCGGGAGTGCCCTCCGAAGTCACAGATTTTGATACCAGAACGCAGTATGATTTCGCTTTGCCACGGCCGACACGTCCGCGGAGCTGATGAAGCTGGGAAAGACCGAAACGCTCTGCATCCTCGACCACCATAAGGGTGGCGTTCGGCACGTTCACACCCACCTCGATAACGGTGGTGGAAACGAGTATCTTTATTTTGCCCTCGGCAAAATCGCGCATGACGGCATCCTTTTCCGTGCCCTTCATCTTGCCGTGAACGAAGCCCACGGCAACGTCGGGAAAAACGTTTTCCGAAAGCTCGCGGGCGTATTCCGTTGCGGCCTTCATCCTGGTGGCGGAGTCCTCGGCGTCTGCCTCCTCTTCCTCGTCGCCGCCAACGGCAGGGCACACAACGTACACCTGATGCCCCTCGTCCACCTGCTTTCTGATGAAGGCGTTCAGGCGGGGGCGGTAGCTTTCGTCAACGGCGAAGGTGTCCACCACCTGACGTCCCGGAGGCATTTCGTCTATGAGGGAAACGTCAAGGTCTCCGTATAAAACAAGGGAAAGTGTGCGGGGGATGGGGGTGGCGCTCATAACGAGGGTGTGGGTGCCCTCGCCGCCCTTTCCCGCAAGCTTCGCTCTCTGCATGGCACCGAAGCGGTGCTGCTCGTCGGTGATAACGAGGCCGAGAGCATCGAACTTTACGTTATCCTCGATAAGGGCGTGAGTGCCGATGATAAGGTCGGCGCGAGGGGCGCCGGACCCTGCCGCAGAGGCAAGCGCGGCGCGCTTTTCAGCCGCCTTCATGGAGCCCACGAGAAGGGAAACGCTGAGCCCTAAGGACCCCAGCATTTTCGAAAGGTCTGCATAGTGCTGGCGGGCGAGTATTTCCGTGGGTGCCATCAGAACGCATTGACGGCGGTTTTTCGCCGTTATATATGCCGCAGCGGCGGCAACAGCCGTTTTTCCGCAGCCAACGTCGCCGACGACGATGCGGCACATGGGCGAGGCGGAGCTTTCAAGGTCGGCGGATATTTCCGATATGGCGCGCTTCTGGGCGCCTGTGAGCTCGTAGCCAAGCGCATTTTTGAAGGGAGTCAGGTCCACCCTTTCAAAGGGAACGGCGGATTCGGATTCTCTTTCCCTGCGTGCAAGGCGCAGACGTGCGGCGAAGAAGAAAAATTCATCGTACACAAGGCGGCGGCGTGCCCGCTCAAGAGAATCCTTGTCTATGGGAGAGTGAATGTTTTCATAGGCGAAGCGGAGGGTGGAAAGCTCGCGGCGGAGGCGTATCTCCGTGGGGAGATAGTCGCGCACCGAGGGGAGCAGAGCATCCTTGGCTTTGCCGATGAGGGAAACGAGCATTTTTCGCGAAAGCCCCTCCGTTGTGCGGTAAACGGGAACGAGGTCCTGCATTTCGGAGCCGAAGGCCTCGAATGCGGGGGAATAAAGCTTGATCCCTCCGCGCTCACGCACGGTCTTTCCGTAGAAGCGGAAGCGTGCACCAACGGGGAAGGAGGGCTTCAGATAATGCTGATTGAAAAAGCAAACCTCCGCAGTACCGCTGTCATCGGCGGCGCGGAAGCGCAGTATAGTCATAGAGCGCCGCGGTGTCGTCACCGTCGGCGCAGTTATAACTGTGAGCATATAGGAATGCGGCATCCCGTCGGGCTCGTCGCCAACGGGACGCAGGTCGCCGCGGTCCTCGTAGCCGCGGGGATAGTGAGTCACAAGGTCTCCCACGGTGAAGATACCGAGGCGGTGGAGCTGCTTTTCGCGGGCTCCACCCTCGGCAACGCCCGAAAGGGACGACACGGGACTCTCAAACGTTACGGTTTTTTTCATTTTCAAAGGTTAACGGTCTCGCCTGCGGGGATCTTTACGACAGTGTTGCCGTCGAAGCCCCAAAGGTCGGTGGCGGTGGGGTTATACACCTTTGAGCCGTCTGCGGAGAAGACAAGCTCGCCGAAGGCGTGGGTGTAGTCGCATATCTCAATGTTGGTGGCATACCATATATCGTCGCGTCCGCCAATGAAATCGAGAAGCTCCTCGATAACGTACCAGTTGTCGGCGCCCTCGAACTCGTATGCGTGACCCCAGAGATAAAACATCATGGGCTCTGCATTCGGGCGGTCGATGGAAACGAATCTTTCCGCAAGCTTCATAAGGTCTGCATCTCTGTGGTGGCAGGTGGCCTCAAGGCGGAGCCAATCCCGGGGCATGGCGAAGCTGTGGGAGGAAATGACTGTGCGGCAGTATCTGATGCCCGCAAGGCGGAGAATGTCCACTGCCGTGTCGGAAAAGGTGCCGAAGGGGTATGCGCCGCCGCGGATGATGCCGCCGTACTGAGCCTCAAGCTCTCTGCGGTCGTTTATAATGTACCACATTGCGGCGGGAGAGGGCTGTGAATCCCAGAAGGGGTGGTGGGTGCCGTGGATGGCGACCTCGATATCGTCACCGCGGTAAAGGCTTTGGCATTCGGAAAGGGGCATACGGCGATGGACCTGCCCCTCAGGCCAGCGGTGACCCTCGGGGGGATATTCGCCGGAGGAAAGGTTGAAGGTGCCGTGCACTCCGTGCTTTCTCATCAGTTCGATGAGGCGGATATCCTGCTCAACGCCGTCGTCGTAGCTCATTGTGAAGGTCTTCATTCTGCCTTCGGGAAATCTCATACGGAATTGCTTTGTCATAGTAGCCTCCTTTAAGCTGAGAGTGTGATAAACGGGAGTGAGCCCGTTTTTCCTGGTGAGCACAGCGGGCGGTGCTCACGGGGCTTATTTATAGTGCTTTGCCAGGCCGCCCTCTGCCGTTTCACGGTAAAGAGGCTTCATGTCGCGGCCCGTTTCGTACATGGTATGGACCACAAGGTCGAAGGAGATCTTTCTCGTTGTGGAAAGGAAATTTGCAAGGGAGAGCGCGTTGATGGAACGCATTGCCGCAACGGCGCAGCGCTCGATGCAGGGGATCTGCACAAGACCGCAGATAGGGTCGCAGGTGAGACCAAGCTGATGCTCCATGGCCACCTCTGCGGCGTATTCGATCTGGTCGATGCCCATTCCGTGAAGCTCAGCCAGAGCCGCCGCCGTCATTGCGGTGGCGGTGCCTATCTCAGCCTGACAGCCGCACTCGGCGCCGCTGATGGAGGCGTTTGTTTTCACTATGTTGCCCACAAGACCGCCAACTGCAAGAGCATTCACGATCTCCTCGTCGGAAAAGCCCTTTGTTTCCTGCATATATTTAAGAGCCGCGGGCATAACGCCTGCCGCACCGCAGGTGGGGGCTGTGGCAACGATGCCGCCTGCCGCATTTTCTTCGCCGACGGCGAAGGCGTAGGCGCACACCAGTCTGTTTTCGCGGGTGGTCTTGCTTTCGTCGATGTGGCGCTGATTATATAAAAGCTGCGCCTTGCGCTCAACGTCGAGGCCGCCCTCAAGAATACCGGAGGTGGCAAGACCGCGGGCGATGGCGGCCTTCATTGCCTCCCAAACGGAGTGAAGGTGCTGCTTTATCTCCTCGCCCTCGTGCTGATAAACGTAGTCGGAGAGGCGGATGGTCTCGTGCTTGCAAATGTCTGCGATAAGGGAGAACTTGTCTTCGGGATAAACGTCCGAGGGCACGGAGGGCGCCTCGCCCACTATCTCGATATCGCCGCCGCCAACGGATATGGCGCGCATTGTGAGAACTTCTTTTCCGTCCTTGTAGGCGGTGAAGTCAAGTGTGTTTTCGTGGGGCAGGTCCTCGGTATCAATGTCGAAGATCACCTCCGTGGGGATGCCCTCAAGAGCAGAGAGCACGGCGTAATCGGTGTGGTGTCCCTTTCCCGTTTTGGCAAGAGAGCCGTAAAGCACAACGACGATGCGGTCGCAGCCGTTGCCTATGCGGCGGCGGAATTCCTCCGCAGCGTATGCGGGACCCATGGAATGAGAGCTTGACGGACCGTGTCCGATCTTATATAAGTGCAGGAGCGATTTCATAAGAGTTCCTCCGATAAATTCATTATATTAAGTATAACAGAAAATCTCCGCCTTCGCCATAGAAAAACATAAAAACACGAAAGGACGGGAAGAGTTTGTCCGTGTTGACTTTGACGTGCCTTATGTTGTATAATTGTCTTGATCCTACAACTAACCGAAAGGCAGTTTTGTTATGACATTTGAAATAATCAAAGATCAGTTCGTCAAGGACGGGAAGCCCATAAAGCTCATTTCGGGCGCCGTTCATTATTTCCGTAATATGCCCGACACATGGGCCGACATTTTCGAAAAAATGGTGGCAATGGGTTGCAACTGCGTTGAAACGTACTGCGCCTGGAATATGCACGAAAAAAAGCCCGGTGAATACGATTTCACGGGGAATCTCGATATCGCAAGCTTCATTAAAACGGCAGAGGCGGCAGGTCTTATGGTCATCGTGAGACCGGGTCCTTACATCTGCGCCGAGTGGGAATTCGGCGGTCTCCCCTGGTGGATACAGTCCGATGAAAATATCGAGATCCGCTGCTCGAATCCCGCATACATCAAGCACTTCGACCGCTATCTTGATCACCTTCTCGCAGAGGTGAGGCCGTTCCTTTCCACAAACGGCGGTCCCGTTATCATGCTTCAGTGCGAGAACGAATACGGCTACTACGGCGACGACAAGGAATATCTCAAATATCTGCGCGACGGATACATCCGCCGCGGCATAGACGTGCCTCTTTTCACCTCCGACGGAACGAGCGTCACAGACATTCTGGACGGATATATCGAGGGCTGCCTTCCCACGCTGAACTTCGGCAGCCGTGTTGAGGAGAATTTCAGAGCACACGATAAGCTTTTCCCCGACGTGCCCAAGGTGTGCATGGAAATGTGGAACGGCTGGTTCGATGCATGGGGCGATCCCGAGCACCACACCACCTCCGCGGAAAATTATGCCAAGGTCGTTGACGATATGCTCACCCGCGGCCACCTGAATATGTATATGTTCATCGGCGGCACAAACTTCGGCTTCACCTCCGGCGCAAATCACTATGAAAAGTTTGCACCCGACGTAACGAGCTACGATTACGACGCCATCCTTTCCGAGTGCGGCGACGTGACACCCAAGTATTACGCAGTTCGCGAGGTGATCAAAAAGCATATCCACCGCGAGCTTCCCGAGGTGCCCGGCAACAGACGCAAGAAGGCGTACGGCAAGCTGACCCTCACCGAGTGTGCGGGCATTTTCGATAATCTCGATAAGCTTTCCGCACCCGTTCACTCCGACGTTCCCCTTCCTATGGAAAAGTACGGTCAGGGCTACGGCTACATAGCATACCGCACCACCCTCAACCGCGACTATGAAGACGCAAAGCTCTCCTTTGAGAGCCTTGGCGACAGAGCGCAGATCTACGTTAACAGAGAGCTCGTCGACGTTCTTTACATAAACGATTCCCTTGAAACGAAGATAACCGCCAAAAAGGGTGACGTGCTCACCGTTCTTTGCGAGAATATGGGTCGCTGCAACTTCGGACCCAAGATGATGCGCAAGAAGGGTATTGCAGGCAGATGCCTCCTGGGCGGAAAGATCCATTTCGGCTGGGACGTTTACACCCTTCCCATGGACAATCTGGGTCTTGTGGAATATAAGGCTGAAATGCCTGCGGAAAAGTCCCTGTTCCTTCGCGGCAACATCAATATCGACGATCCTGCCGATACCTTTATGAGACTGGATAACTTCAAAAAGGGCTTCGTTCTCGTAAATGGCTACAACATCGGCCGCTATTGGGAGATCGGTCCGCAGGTGACCCTCTATATACCCGCATCCCTTCTGAAGAAGGGCGAAAACGAGATCGTGGTCTTCGAGGGCGACGGACTCAAGGGCGAGCCCACCGTTGAATTCTGCGATGCTCCCGTTCTCGATAAGAATAAGCAGTAAACGGCACCCGGGGGAAAGAAATGAAGCTGAAGATCCTCGTTGCCATACTTGAAAAGGCTTTGAAGATGCAAAGCCGTGAGGGCGCAGACCGCCCCGATATGTACCTGCCCGAGAGGCTTCTTGCCATGGGGCTTGTGTTTATCATCGCAGGCTTCACAGCAGCGATCGCGCTGTTTTTCGTGTTTGAGGTGTGGCTCATCGTTGTTGCCGCAGCGGGAATAGCTTTCGGCATCACAGCACTTATGTGCTGGAAGAATCAGAGCATACGGGTGATCTCATCGGAAAGATTCGAGTACACCACGTTCCTCGGAAACACGTATGAGTATCGCTTTGGCGATATAACCGCTATCAGACAGAATAAGGATTCCATCACCGTCTTCGTTGGAAAAAAGAAGGTGCACATTGAATCTATGGCTGTGCTCAGCGGGCGCCTCGTCACTCTTTTGAATGAGGCTATAAACGGACCTGCAGCTGAAAAAGAGTAATAAAAAAGCCACCGCATCCCTGCGGTGGCTTTTGCTTTTTCGGAGGAGTGACGACAGAAACGAAATAACGGCTCCAAAAAACGACTTATTAAAAAAAGTGACCTGATATTTCTTAAAACGGCTTGAAAAGTCACAAAATAAGGAGTATTATGTAATTATAAAGTTAAAAAGTAACCGAACTGCACCTAAATTTGTAATTTGTAGTAACAGGAGCAATATATGATCTACGTAGGAGACTGTTTTGCAATAGGACTTGTGCTGGTCCTGTTTCTCTTCTTTTTTGAAGGCAAGGCGCGCCCTCACTATACATCCTTATCAAGCAAGTATTTTATTGCCGGGCTGATATGCACGGCACTTACGTCCGCTATCGACATCGCTTCCATCGTGCTGATGGAGCTTGAACCAATGTGGATAGAGCTGCACGTTCTTGCGAATTCCCTCTATTTCGTGGTGAATCTCGTCACAACGTCCTTTATCGGTCTTTTCCTCTTTACAAAGATCCTCGAGCATTCTCACGACAGCCACCACTGTATGAAAAACGCAGTAAGAGGCCTCGTGGCGATCTTCTGCGTTTATATCCTTATCGTAATTCTGAACCTTTGGACAGGATGGCTCTTCTCCTTCAATGAAGAGGGCAAATACATCCGCGGTCCCTTGAATGCCATCGGATACTTAGCCACCATATGTCAGATGGTGCTCGTTATCATTTGCTATGCAAGAAACAGCAAGATGGCGAGCCGCTCCATGAAGCGCGTGCTTCTTATGACGTTCCCCGTTGTCGTTATGTGCATCATAATCCAGCGGATATATCCCGCTATCATGCTCAACGGCTTTATTATGTCTATGGTGGATACGGTGCTTTTCCTTTCCTTCCAGGGGCAGCGCCAGGGTATCCACTCCCTTACGAATCTTAACGACCGACACCGCTTCTTCAAGGAGATCGAGCGCCGCATAAACGCAAAGGAGCGCTTCTGCGTTCATCTTATCAACGTGAAGGGTTTCGGCGCTGTAAACCGCAAATACGGCCACATGTACGGCGACGAGCTTCTTTATCAGTTTGCGTTCTCACTTGAAAGGCTCTTTAAGGATACGGTGGCATTCCATATGAACGGCACTGTGTTCTCGCTCATTATGCCTTCGCTTTCCGAATCCGATGCGGAGAAGCGCACAGGAGAGCTGCTTTATTTCCTTGATAACGGCATCTGGTGTATGCGGCAGCACGTGACGCTGCAGTACGTGGACGTTGAATATGCCGTTGATGAGACGGAAAAGAGCGCGGCAGACTTTTACGAAAAGCTTGAATACGCCGCTTCCCGTGCATATAATGAAAAGCTCAGCTACATACGGTATACAGATGATATCGGCAAGGACCTTATCCGCAGCCGCTATCTCACGGAGCGCCTGAGGCACGTGGACAAGGCACACGGCTACGAGGTCTGGTTCCAGCCGGTGCAGTGCATCTCCACCTGCAGATTCTGCTCAATGGAGGCGCTGATACGTCTGCGCGAGCCCGACGGAAGCATGATAAGCCCCGGAGAGTTCATCCCCCTTGCAGAGGAAACGGGCTGCATCGCTCCCATCACCTGGTTCGTGGTTGAAGAGGTGTGCGACGTGCTTCGCCGCCGCCGCGAGCTCGATTCCGTCAGTGTTTCCGTGAACGTGCCCATGGCTCAGCTTCTTGATAAGGGCTTCATCACAAGGCTGAACAGCATCGTGGACAGAGCCGGCATTGCTCATAACCGCATCTGTATTGAATTTACGGAGCGTGCGATACTCGACACCTTTGAGCAGACACAAAGCGTGATGGAGAGCCTGAAGGAGGACGGATACCGCTTCTTCCTGGACGATTTTGGCGCAGGTTATTCCAATTTCAACTGTCTTCTTCAGCTGCCCTTCCAGCTTATCAAGCTTGACACCTGCCTTGTGCGTCCAGCCCGCGAGGGCAGCGACACCTATTCCGCAGCGCGTACGCTGACGAAGCTTTTCCACGAGATGGGCTTCGAGGTCATAGCGGAGGGTGCAGAGACTATGGCTGAGGTCGAGGCGCTGAAGGCAAACGGTGTGGACCGCGTTCAGGGCTATGCTCTTGCACGTCCTATGCCCGAGGATGTCCTTATTGATTTTTATAATAAATGATGCAAAAACCACCCGACGCCGTGAGGCTTCGGGTGGTTTTTTTACGTCAGCGTCGTTACCCAATAAACGACCCCGTAAATCACGCCCGCAAGGGTGCCGTAGAGGATAACGGGCCCCGAGATAGTGAATATCTTCGCGCCCACGCCAAGGACCCAGCCCTCGGCCTTGTTGTCGATGGCGGGAGACACAACGGAGTTGGCAAACCCCGTTATGGGCACGAGGGTGCCGGCGCCTGCCCATTTTGCGATATCGTCGAAAACGCCGATGCCGGTCAGGAGTGCCGCCAGAAAAATGAGAGTTACCGAGGCGAGGGTGCCCGCATCCTCCTTGCCTGCTCCAAGAGCGGTGTAGAGCTCTGCAAGAAGACCTGCCGAAAGACAGATAAGTCCGCCCGACAAAAATGCGTGCACGCAATTTTTGCCTGTGGGCGAGTGATTTGCTGTTTTGTCGGCATAGCGTTTGTATTCTTTGTTTGTGATATTCATCTGTTCCTCCCGAATAATGCTTTGACGTTATTATGCTCCGCTTTCCGTTGCGCTATTAAAGTTTGACGGCGAATGCATTTTTCGGTTTGACAATCAATATATATTTGGTGTAATATAGAATGTAGAATAAGCATCCTGACGGAGGTTAATATGAGATTCTGGGACGACGTAACGAAGACCGCGACCGACGCGGCAAGCTATACCGTGAAAAAAGCAGGCGAGATCAAAAATGCCGCTAAGGTGAAGTATAAGCTTTATCTTGCGGAAACAAAGCTTTCCTGCACCTATGAGGGCATTGGCCGCCTTTACTACACGGCAGTAATGGAGGGGGCAGACACCACCGAAGCTATCAGCGATCTTATGGCAGACGTAGCGGAGCTCACCGAGGAGATCAAGGGCTACCGCCTGACGCTTGCCTCTGCAAAGCACAAGCTCCTTTGCGATGCCTGCGGCGAGGAAGTGGACGAGGAAAGCTTCTACTGCAACCACTGCGGAAAGAAGTTCACCTTTGAGGAATAATCAATTTAAAAAACGGAGCCGTAATGCTCCGTTTTTTAAATTATTCAGTTGTTTTCTGAATATGTGTTGATTTTTTTTCGACTTTTTGGTACAATTCAAATTCAGTATATATCATCCGAAAGTGAGGATCATATTTAATGAATACGGACAGTTGTCCCGGCGATTCATCCCAGGACCCGAACAGTACCGCAGTTTATCGCTCCCGATGGGTTTACGTGCTCCGGCTCTGAGCCTGAACCAAAAACGGAATCTTTATTATTGAATTGGGAGTGAACTTATATGAATTTGTGGCAATCGCTTTTATTACAAGTAATACTTATATTTTTGAACGCTGTTTTTGCCTGCGCTGAGATCGCAGTGCTTTCCGTCAGCGAGGCTAAGCTTGAGAGAATGTGCGACGAGGGCAGCCGCGGTGCAAAGCGTCTCCGCAAGCTGACCCGTGAGCCTGCGCGTTTCCTTGCTACCATTCAGGTGGCCATAACCCTTTCGGGATTTTTGGGAAGTGCGTTTGCGGCAGACAATTTTTCCGATCCGATCGTGAGATGGCTGGTGTCCACGGGCATCCCCGTTTCCGAGGCAACGCTTGACGCTGTTGCCGTTGTCCTTATTACGCTTATCCTTTCCTTTGTGACCCTCGTTTTCGGCGAGCTTGTGCCGAAGCGCCTTGCAATGGGAAAATCCGAAGCCATGGCTCTCGGCCTTTCAGGCCCCGTAACCTTTATTTCGAAGGTTTTCGCGCCCGTTGTGTGGCTTCTCACCATCTCCACAAACGGCATTCTCCGTCTTCTTGGCATTGACCCCTCCGAAACCGAAGAAAACGTTTCCGAGGACGAGATCCGAATGATGGCAGATATCGGCGCTGAGCGCGGCGTTATCGATGCCGAGGAGAACAATATCATTCAGAACGTGTTTGAATTTGGCGAGCTTTCCGTCAGCGAAGCCATGGTGCACCGCAAGGAGGTGGCTATGCTTCAGATAGACGACACCCTCGACGATTGGCGCGACACTATCGGGGAGAAGGTCCATGACTATTATCCCATCTACGCCGAAAACGCAGATAACATTCTGGGCGTTCTGGACGTCAAGAAGTATCTTACGCTGCGCGGTGATGTGACCAAGGAGCGTGTGCTGGACGAGGCCGTGAGCAAGCCCTGCTTTATCTCCTCCTATGCAAAGGCAAGCGATATTTTCAATCACATGAAGGAAGAAAAGCTGAGATTCGCAGTCGTTGTGGATGAATTCGGCGGCACCGACGGTATCGTCACCATGAGCGACCTTATCAAGTGCCTTCTCGGCGAATATGAATGGATATCCGACGATATCGTTCGCCTCGACGACGGATACAAGCTTCGCGGACTTACGGAGCTTTCCCGAATCGCAAGGCTTCTTAAGATAGAATTCGAAGGTGAATCCACCACGCTGAACGGATGGTTGATAGAGACCATCGGTCAGATACCCTTAGCGGGTGAGACTCTCGAATATGAAAAATACGTTTTCACCGTCGTTGCCTCCGATGAAAAGGGAGTGAACGAGGTGACCGTACAGAAGCTTACCTCCGATGAGGAAGAAGAATAAGAAAAGATCAAAGCCTCCGCTTCGATTAACGAAGCGGAGGCTTTTCTTTTATTTGTCGAATCGCTTTATCAGCGAAAATGCCGCTGCGGAAAGCACGATGGCTGAAAAGATAACGGCAACTATCTCGATGACATTTGTCTCCTCCTCCAGCTTGCTTTCGGAGGGACCCTCGGCAAGATAAAGGGCGCTGAGCTCCTCGCCCGTTAAGGCGGTGCTGTGAACGGAGATCGATCTGACGAATATCTCACGGGATGAGCCGTCCTTTGAAAGGAGCATAATGCCCGTTACGGCATCAGACCCGGGGAGCGCGGATATGTCAACGTACACGGTGGCGGCGCCGTATGAGGTGAAGGCGGTGCGTATGCTTCCGCCGTCTGAGAAAACGATCAGCTCATATTCTCCATTCTCGGCTGAGGGCAGGTCAACGGAAATGATGGGCGAAACGGAAAGGTCCAGAGGAGACGAAGCGCAGGAGTACATTATTCCGCTTCCAAGTGCGCGGAGCATACGTGACGTTCCCGATTTAACGGTGAAGCATTCACCTGCAGGGTCCAGCGCGAACCATCCGCCCGTGTCGAAGGATTCTGTGTAGTCGAAAAGCTTGTAGCTTCCGATTATTGCACCGGGAGGTGAAAGGGCGGGAGGGGTCTCGATCGTGCAGTAGGGATGTGCTCTGCCGGCGGCACCGTCGGAAACCGTCGGAGACTTGCCGTCCGCTGAATGAGCGGCAACGTATTCCTCTGCGTCCTTATATCGGTCTGTGTCGATAAGGGCAAAATATCGAATGAAGGAAAGCCACATTTCGTCACGCACGGGAATGTCCAGATTATAAATGAATCCCGAAACGGAAAGGGAATCGCAGACGAGGTAATAGGCCTCAAGATAATTCTCCAGAATAGAGATGTCGGTGCTGCAGTATTTGGATTCGGGGGTGTATTCCATAAAGATGAATGAAGGAAGAGTTCCCGAAAGGGTGTTCAGATACTGCTTGAGTGTGTTCGAGCCGTCGAGCCCGAGGGAGAAGGGGGCGTCCGACTCCGGCTTGTCCGATTGCCAGATGATGCCGTATGAAACGAGACCCGCGCGCTCCGCGTAGTGGGCTGTGAGGCGCAGAAGAAGCTCAGCGCCGGCATCCTCTTCGGGACGTGTGGAAACGAAGGTGTCGCCAAAGGGGAGCATCACGCGGAAATCGTTTATGTTTGACATGCCTGCACCGTAAACGACGGCAGCGGTGTTTACCATGGACGAGGCTATTGCGGCAGGAGACGTGTCAAGCCTCAGGTCGCCCGAGGTGTGTCCTGCGATCATTCCGCTGACGTAGCCGTAGTCGCCGGAGGAATAGTGCTGAGTGATGAAGTCCACGGCCGCATAAAGGTCTTCAAACTGCTCCTTTGTATCTGCAGTGACGGCCTCATATTGCTTTCTGCCATCCTCTGTCACGGTGCTTTTCGTCAGACGGAGATAAACGTCGGTCCCCGACAGGGAAAGAGATCTGATCTTTGCATCGAGCTTTTTCAGATATTCTGAATTGAAATAGAAGAGCTTGCCGAAGGCAGAGTACATTCTGCCTGTGGAGGGGCTTCCCGCAAGTTCGGAAAGGTTCACCTCTATCTCCGTAAGCGCGGCGGACTGACCGGCCTTCAGACTGTGGTATGCGATGCCCTTCAGGCTCTTTGCTCTGATGGGCACGATGGCGCCCGCTCCGTCCGATGAAGGAAGGCGGGGCTCGTCTATGATGAGCTTTTCGCCGTTTTCCTCGATGGCAACAACGTAGCGGTGTGCCGCAAAGCCGTCGGGGAGGGTGAATTCGGGAATGGTGACGTTGAATCTCGTTGTCATCGCCATCACTGCGAGCGGAGATGATGAGATAATGTATCGCTCTGCGTCTTCGTAGAAGGGGACGGCGTAAACGGCAAGGAGTCCGTTATAGTGATTCACGACTGTATCTGTCGTAACGGTCCCGCGGAGATTAACGCTTCCCGTGCTGTCGACGGTGCATTCGGACAGGCTGCCCAGCTCCTCAGCCTGACCGCCGCCGTCTTCCTCCGGGGGCATATAGAGGGTGTCGATGCCGTAAAATACGACGGTACCCGTTTTTTCGCTCGTGATAAGGAGCGTAAAGGCTTCCGCCGTCGATGCCCGGGGGAATTCGAAATAGAAGGCTCGGGGCGTGGATGCGGAAACGGTGACGGTGTCACCGATGAAGGCCTCCCCGTCGGAATGCGAAACCAAAAGCTTAATATTCACGGCGCCGTCTGTGGTGAGCACCATTCGCAAAGTGTTGTGGTCCTTCAGGGCGCCGCGGTCGCGGAAGCTTGCAAAGCCTGTGACGGAGGCGGAGGCGGTGTGCCTCAGGGTGAGGGTGCCGTGGGCGTCGCTTGTGAAAAGATGAGCGCCCGTTGCCTCGAAGCTGCGGCTGAGAAAGGTATCCTCAAAGCTTGTGTCCGCCGTGCCGGAGGCGATGATGTTGTCGACGGAATAAGAGATGTCGGCGGTGCGCTCTCCCATTATGTCCACGGAGAGGGAAATGGCGATGGCGGTGAGCTTGGTGTATCTGCTCCAGTCTTCAAGGGGGAGAGACACCTTCTGCCACTGACCGAGGCTCGCGGGGAAGTGGGCTGCGTATTCCTCGCCGTCGGAAAAGAGGGTGACGGTGAGGGTGTATGAAATGCCGGAGGCACCCATTTCGGGCGCGGCGGCGAAAAAGTCGAATGAAAGCTCGCTTTTGCCGTAAAGGTTTATGCTTTCTTCAAAGGTGCGCTTTATGGAGGCAGACTCGCCCGAAAGCGCTCCCGGACGCGAAACCGAGGTGTAGCCGCTGTCGTCTTCTCCCAGGGGGGAGGTGTGGCTTTCGTCGCTGTATGCTTCCTTGGAAACGGATGTGCCGCTGACAATGGAATCTGTGTCACGCCAGAGAAGCGGAGACGACATACTGTCGACGGTGAGACTGCTGTCCCTGCCGGAGCTTTCAGCCAAAACGCAGACCGTTGCCGCTGATATTAAAATGAGTGATATGAATATGGCAAGCATTGCCGACGTCCTTTTCACGTTTCGGCCTCCTTTCTTCCTGGACATACGTTACCTTATTATTGTATCATACTTTATCACGGATTAAAATACTTTTTTCGTCTTTATCCCACCTTGACACCGGTGCGCGGAAAATGTAAAATAACATTAAGCAAAAGGGATCACACTATTTGATTTTTCGGAGAATACATGGAAAAGAAGTATTTATACGAAGCGCATATGCACACGCTTGAGGGCAGTGCCTGCTCAAGAATTTCCGGCGCCGACGCCGTTGACCACTATAAGGCTCTCGGCTACACGGGCGTTATCATCACGGACCATTTTTTCAACGGCAACTGTGCCGTTCCCCGCGACCTTCCCTGGGAGGAAAGAGTGGAGCGGTTTATGCAGGGCTATGAAAATGCAAAAAAGCGAGGAGACGAGGTAGGTCTTGATGTGTTCTTCGGCTGGGAGTACTGCCACGGCGGCACAGAGATACTCACCTACGGTCTCACGAAGGAGTGGCTGCTGGATAATCCCGACGTTTGCCGCTGGAGCGTAAACGAATACTGCCAAAGAGCTCACGAGGCAGGCGCGTTCCTTTCTCAGGCACATCCCTTCAGAGAGGCTCCCTGGGTGCCCTTCATCAGGCTTTTCCCCCGCCTGACAGATGCGGCAGAGGTGTATAACTGCACCGTGAACAAGACTCCAAAGGATTCCGAGATCAGCAATTTCTTTGCAGAGCATTATGGGCTCCGCCGCACCTGCGGCTCCGATTTCCACGGCAACCCCGGCTCTCCTCAGTGCGCCATGGCGTTTGGCAGAAGGCTCACCTCCGTTGAGGATTATAAGGAGCTCGTTATGGCGGGGCAGTCCTCCATAATTGAGGATGCTCTTTCATACCTTGAAAAATAAACGAAAACAAACCGCCTTCGGGTATACCGAAGGCGGTTTTTGTTTTATTGTGCGGAAAGATCCTCCCTGATGCGGCTGGAAGAGATCTCGGGTGTGCGGGGCAGGTAGACAACGCGGCATTTTTCCGAAAGGAAATCGAATTTTCCCTCCCAGTCGTCGCCGATAACGAAAACGTCCACCCCGTACTTTTCCACGTCCGTAAGCTTCTGCTCCCAGCTTTCCTCGGGGATCACCATGTCCACGTATTTTATGGCGGAAAGGAGCGCGCGCCGTTCCTCATAGGAAAAGTAGCTATCCTTGCCCTTTTCGTTTTTGTTGAATTCATCCGTGGAAAGAGCAACGATAAGATAGTCGCCAAGTTCTCTTGCCCGCTTCAGAAGATTTATATGTCCGTAGTGGAGCAGGTCGAAGGTGCCGTATGTGATAACTTTTTTCATATGTTTCTCCTCATGCGCCGTGGCTTTTCGTCAGCGCTTTATGTGTGAGAGTATTTCCTCTGCCGCGCGGCGGGATGCCTTTCCGTCCTCGCAGAAGCCTTTATCCTCCACGAATCGGGCAAGACGGACGCCGTATTCATCCTCGTCGAAGCTGAGGATGCTGAGCGAGAGGGCCCGCTCGTTTGCGGCCAGCGGAAATGGGAGCGACTCCGGCGGGAAATAAAATCCCCGGTCGGCAAGATAAGATTCAATGTCGGCGGCGAAGCGGAAGCAGGGCCTTCCCGTGAGGGCAAAATCGAACATGGACGAGGAATAATCTGTTATAAGCACGTCTGCTGCAGTAAGCAGCTCCTGCATATCGGGGTAGGAGGTCACGTCCACAGCGGAGCCGTTTCCCGTGAGGAGCTCCGGGGACTTATCTGCCAGATTTGGATGCAGGCGCACCAGCGCCGTCCACTCACCGCCGAAGCGGTGGGCGCAGGCCTCCGTGACGGCGGAGAGACTGAGCCTGCAGGCGTCGAGAGAGCCGTCGCGGCGAAAGGTGGGGGCGTATAGCACAAGCCTTCTTTCATCGGGAACGGAAAGGGCTCGGCGCACCGCTTGGCGCGTTTTTTCGGCGCTGCCGAAAAAAACGTCGTTTCGCGGAGTGCCGTATTCTGCGATCCTTCCGGAATACCAGAAATCACGGCGGTATATTTCTGTCATAAAGCGGCTTCCCGAAACGATAAGGTCGATGTGGGAGGAGTCGCGCCTGCACTGGCGTATGTAGCTTTCGGGCAGGCTTTGCTCGGCGGCAGCTTCGATCCTTTTGTGGGCAAAGCCGTGCCAGGTCTGAAGATAAAACTGATTCTTTTTCTTGCGACGCTCTCCGCCTCGGCTGTCGTTCACCCACACCTTGGCACGGGAAAGCTCACGCACGGCGGCAAAGGAGCCGAAGGGGACGGGGCGGATAAAATCGGGGAGCCCGTGGCGGGGCTCCTTGGTGAGCCACACGAGATCAAGATCCGGGCGCAGCTCGTGAAGGGCAAGCGCCACAGCCTTTGGGTTTCCGCCGAAGCCCTTGCCTCCGAAGCTGATAAAGACGACCTTATCCTCCTTGACGGGCAAAAGACTGCAAAGCACCCAGGCGGCGCGGGAGGCGGCGTTTCTTATAAGCGCTTTCACAGGTCCTTCTCCTTTCGGGCGCCGCTGTGTTTTGCGATCACAGCAAGGCGGAATGCGAGTATTGCCCCCTCTGTGAGAGAAACGAGGGCGGCCAGGGATACGGTCGTTATGCTGCCCGTGAGCCACAGGAGCAAAAGAGCTGCAACGTGGAGCACGGAGCCGAAGATGACGGAGACGTTTGCGTATTTGCCGATGCCCATAGCGGTGAGCACGGGGAATCCGCAAACGTAATTCGGCAGGGTGAAAACGGCAACGGGCATCATTGCGCGGAGCACGTCTCCTGCGGGGCCGTATTCGGCACCGAAAATGAATATGCAAAGCTCACGGGCATAAATAAACACGGTCAGTGATGCGGCAAAGATGATGGGGGTCGATATCAGAAGCAGGCGCTTTGCCAGCCTGAAATCGCGGTTTTTCACCATATAGGGATAGAGACTGTCAGACACGGGGGAGAGCAGGTTTCTGCCGGTGACGATAAGCTTGTCGGCAGACGTATAAAATCCCGTAACGGCGCCGCCCCGCGCAATAAGGTCTAAGATAACGGTGTTGAGAGCTGTGTAGGCGGTGGTTGCCATACGGGAGGCAAAGAAGCCGAATGAGCGGCGGAAGGCATCCTTCACATCGCGAAGAGACACTCTCACAGGCACTATGGAATGGCGGCGAAGGTCGAGAAGAGACCATAGAAGGGCGATGATGCCGCCGATAAGATTCAGAAGGGGGATGAGGTAAACGTCCTCGGGGGAGCGCAGAAAGAGGAATATGGCGGCTGTGAAAAAGCCGCGGACGAAAACGGTGCGCAGGGTGATGGCGGCCATTTTTTCGAGGCCGCGGTAGATGAAGTCGGGGAGAAGGGAGGTGACGGCGGTGGCGGCGAAGAAGAGGAGCAGAAGTCCTCTGCTCTCGCGCCACTGAGGGATAACAAGCGTCAGCCCAAAAATCACGGGCAGCGAGATGAGCGCAAGCAGCAGCCTGCAGGCTGTAACGGAGGTGAAGATGCGTGAAAGCTCTTTTGAGGAGTCTCTTTTGGCGGAAACGTCGGCAACTGCCGAGACCAGAAATCCGAAATCGATGAAAAGAGCGAAGTACACGGTCACCGCTGTCATCACGCCCACGGTGCCGTATGCCTCGGGACCCAGCACGCGGGTCTCATAGGGGACGGCGGCAAGAGCCAGCACGTACGTGGAAAGCTGCAGGACAGCCAGCATCACGGTGTTTTTTATGAGCATCCCCTTTGCGGGGGCGCCTTTTTTGCTTTGCATCACGGCTCTCGCCTCCTTTCTGCGGTGGTTATCCTTTCAGGTCAAAGATAAGCTTTATCAGTCTGTAGCGCTTGTGCTCCGCCAGCCGGAGTATCAGCCTGCGGCGTCGGGGGAGCGAGGAGATATAGGGATTGCTTCTGTATCCGGGAAAGTGCTTTTGCATGTATTCCCGCAGCCTTAAAAGCAGCGGCGAGCGCGGGTCGCACCTTGCCACGCGGACGGTGGCGGCAATGAGAAGATGGTCGATGGAGAGCTTTTCAAGCTCGGCGGCATACCTTTCCGAAAGTGAGCGGCGGGAAAACCAGCGGAGCAGGTCGTCGAATGCGTCGATGATCTCGTGGGCTCTTGAAAGGGAGGCAGAGCTCATAATGGAGCCCTCCCGCTCTCTGTAAAGATACAGGTGATCGCCGATAGCGGCTGCGGATCCGGATAAAGCAAGGAGCTTCGGCGTGGTGCGCAGGTCCTCGTATAGAGCGCGCGGAGGGAATGATATGCCCGAAGATGAGAAAAGCTCTCGGCGCCATGCCTTATTGCAGGCACCGGGAAGGGAGGTGAGCACTTCGGGCACAGACTCTGCTGTGAACGTGCCCGCGGGAAGGTGAATATCCTCCACGGGACGGCGGGTGCCGTCGGGAAGAAGCTTCGCCATTCCGAAAATGATCACGTCTGCTTCGGCTTCGTCAATGGCGGCGGCGAGCCTTGCCAGCGCATCAGGCGCAAGCTCGTCGTCGGAATCAAGGAAAATAACGTAGTCGCCGCGGGCTGCCTCAAGGCCGCTGTTCCGCGCGCCGCCGAGGCCTCTGTTTTCCTGATGTATAACGCGGACGAGGTCGGGATGCCTTTCTGCATATCCGTCGCAAATGGCGGGGCAAAGGGAGTCTGTGGAGCCGTCGTCAACGATGATGACCTCAGCCGATGAGGTGTCGTTTGCAAGAACGGAATCTATGGCAAGGGGCAGATATGAAGCCGTGTTATAAACGGGGACGATAACGGAAAATCTCATCGGACTGCCTCCGTTTCTTCTTTATCCGCGATCCGCGTCAGAAAGTAAACGGCGGCGAGGATGGCGGCAAGGTAAACGGATGCGCCCGGTCGGCGCAGCACGCCTGCGGTGCAGTATACGTGGCCGAGACACATAACGAGGGAAATGCCCCAGGCGGCAGCATCAAGTGTGAAGTAGCGCCTTCTGTCGCGGACGAGGGCTTCCCCTATGAGATAAATGAAATATCCGATGAAGGCAAGCATGGCGGCAAGACCCACGGCACCGTAAAGATAGTAGATGCCGTGCAGATCGTTTTCAACGTCGTATATTGCGTCGTCCACTGTGAATCTTGAAAGCTCAATGCCGAAAAAGAGAGAGGAGGGCGGAGAGTTTTCCATCAGAAGCTGAGCGAAAATAAGCTTTTTCGGGCGCGTTGCCGTGATCTTATAAATGTCGCTGGTGTAATCGAACATTTCTATAGTTTCTTCAATTCCGAAGATGGCAACGAAATCGGCAGCGTAAAACTCATATATGGGAGTGAGTCTTTCGATAAGCTCTTTTTTCGTGGGAGCGGTGTCGGTGCCGCTGTCGGGCTCTGCGGGGGCGCTTTCCTGGGACGTATCGGATGCAGGAGGGCGTGAAAGGATGTTATCCACGTTTTCCTGCCGCTCCGACTGAAAATCGTTATATTTCGTCTGATGTCTCACCATAGGCGAGAGCGGTATCGCGCACGTGAAGAGCACAGCGGCAAAAATAAATGAAAGGGCACGGAGGCAGTTTTTCGGGCGGATAATGATAATAGACGCGGCAAGACCCAGCGTCATTGCCGCCATGCCCGCATAGCAAAGCCGCGTGCCGAAAAGAGAGAGCGCAAGGCATGCCAAAATAAGGGTGGCAATAAAGTGAAGGCTTCGCCAGCCCTTCTTTTCGTAAACGTATAAAACCGCAACGGGTGCAGCAGCGGTGAGTATGGCGCTTTGAGAATTTGTGTTTGCAAACCAGCCGATAAAGCCCTCTCCGTCGGCATAGGTGTGGGGCTCTGTGCCGCTGACGGAGGCGGCAAGCTCCACGGCAATGATGATGAAGAGCACTGTGACCATAGCCTTTTTCAGAGCCTCGTAGGCAGCCTTGTTTGCCTTCATTGCCGATATGAGAGCGATGGCGGTGAAGGGCATGAGCAGCACGCGGACGTAATTCGTCAGGTCGCCGAAGGGGTCGGCGTAGCCAAACTGAAGGGAAGCGAATACGTGACCCGCGCCGATAATGAGAGCCACCGCGGCGGCGGTGTAATATATCGTTCTTCTTTTTGAGACCGCAAAGCCCACGGAAACGGTGGCAGCGAGCACGAGAAGGCGGAGGGCAAGGGTGGGGGCGTTTGACACGCCGAGCTTTGCCGTGAAATAGGAGATAACGTCCATCACGGGCTGGATAACGAAAAGGACGTACACCGCCTGCGGCAAATGCCTTATGAGAGTATTCGGTTCAAAAGCTTCCGTTTTCATCATAAGCGGTACCTTTCGTGTTTCTTTTGTTTGTTTCGGAATAAATAAGCGCCAGGGTGAGCGCTAAGAAAAAGCTTGCATTGGGACGGCGGAGCACCCCTGCGGTGAAGTATGCGTGCATGCATCCGAAAAGAAGCGAGGAAATATACGCCGCACGGCGCAGCGATATTGCCTTTCCCCGGTCCCGGAGCAAAAAGCGCAGGATGCGAAAAGCGAAATACAGGAAAAAGGATAAAAGAAGGCACAGCCCCGAGGCTCCCGTCAGGTAGAATATACCGTTAAGGTCGTTTTCAACGTCGTGGTTTTTGCCTCCGTGAGTCATCTCGCTTATTGGGTGGCCTGCGATGGCGGCGGCGGGGAAGTCCTCCGTTAAAAGACGGCAGTATGCTATCTTCATCCGCCTCACGTCGCAAACGTCGTCCACACGGGTGGAGCCTCCATAGAGGCTTTCGGTGCGCCGAAAGCCGAAGCGGTCGACCAGCGCGGGAAGATAGTGTGCGTACACGGCGCGGGTGCCGCCTGACTCGGCAAGAGAATCGATGTGCTCCTGCTTTTTCACGGCATTTTGGCCCGTTTGCCTGATGTTTTCCGCCATTGGTGAGGCAGGAAGCGCCGCCACAGACAAAAAGAGCGCGGCGGCAAGGATGAGAGCCGTTTTTTTCAGCGGCGCGCCACGCCTTTTGCTCAGATAAAGGCACACTGCCGCAAGGAGCGAGAGCGTGAACACAAGGGAAAAATACGCAAGCCTCGTTGCAAGGAAAAAGAGCGCGGCGCCCCCCGCGCTCAGGGTGACGGCGAAGGCTCTGCGCCGCCGACAGGTGAGGGCTGAGATCAGCGCGATTGGATAAAGCATCGAAAGAATGGCGCTTTGGGAATTTGCAAAGTAAAACCAGCCGAGCACCCCGATAGCCTTGTTTGGGTAGGAGTGCGGGTCTGTCCCCGTGATAACGGCAAGCGCCTCAACGAAAACGATGACGAAAAGCGCGGAGAGGGCGCCCCTTTCGGCGCTGCGGACGGCCTCCGGCTCCCTTTTCAAAAGGGAAACAAATGAAGCTGCCGTTATGGGAAACGAATATATCCTTATGAGATTGGATGCATCGGAGACAAGCTCCTCCACGGAAAGACCGTATATGATGGTGGCTGCCGTCAGGTGCAGGGCGGCGTGGGAAAACAGCATCGCCGCCATGATGAGGTAAAGCCGCTTGCTTTCCGAAGCCGCGCAGCCTGCCGCGAGAATAGCGGTGAGCAAAAGTCCGCGGAGGAAAAGCGGAGTATTTCCGTCGCCGAAGCTTATGCAAAAATACGAAATAACGTCCATAAACGGCTGGATCGCGGTGATGACGAAAACGAATACGGAGACCTTTCCGCCGAGATGGAGACGTGAAAACTGTTCTCTCATCGTCACACCCCGATTTTTAATACTATGCTAATTATACCGCCGAAAGGGGGCGGTGTCAATTGAGGCGGAAGGATGCAGGCGGCGGCATAAATAAAAATTGCCGACACATTTTGTGTGTCGGCAATCTTTTTCTGCATTTGTTATTTGGTTTTTTTCGGTTTCTGTCGCTTTGCCGCGGCAGGTGCAGCGGCAAGGAACGCAAGAACCACGGGTACCGCGCTGAGCGCGGAGCCGCATCCGCCCTTTTCTTCTCCGTCGGTGTCGGCAGGTGCGGTGGTGTCAACGGAGTCGCTTTCCGGGGCTTCGGAAATGATTTCAGCAAACTCACCGTAAACGCGCCACTCAACGATTCCCACGCCGTAATCGGCGGTGGAGGATTTGAAAAGCGTCACTCTGAATGCGGTGGTGGTGATCTCGTCGAAGTTTGTCAGGTTGAAGCCGTCGATATTGGCCTTTTTGCCGCCCTCGCGTTCTCTGAGAACGGAGTAATCGTCTGCTCCCGTCACAGCATGCCATTCTCCGTCCTCGCCAAGATATTCATAGAGGTATGAGGAGGGGATGGCGATGTTGGAGTTGGTGGTGTAGTTGTCGGTCCAGATGTAAAGGTCCGAGGAGGTGAGAGTAACGGGAACGGACCAGGTGTAGGTCACCGTTTCGGAGGCGCTTCTGTTGCCCCAGGAGCCGTAGTGGGGGATGGAGGAATCGCCTGATTTCTTCGTCCATTTTCCGTCGTTCACGGCGGCGATGGATTCCCACTCGGAAACGAAGGTGGTGGAGGGGGAGGCGAAGTATGCGAGGTTTCCTTCGGCAGGTGTCAGCTCGGAGAGCACACTCATAAGCTTTCTTCGCTCAGCTTCAACAGCCTCTGCATCCAACGTACCCGATGCGAGAGCATCGCGGGCAGAGGTGAGCGCCGTCTCCAGCTTATCGTGCCCGGACTCAAACATGGTGGAATCGAGAGCGGAGAGAGAGGAGAATGCTCCGTACAGAGGAGAATAATCAACGATCGTTTCGTTTTCGTTGAGCTTGCTGTCTGTGCCGGTACCCCAGGGCGCGATAACGTCATACTCACCGAAGAGCATTTCGCAGACCTCGTAAATCGCAGGGTCGTATTCCTTCAGCTGCTCGCGCTCCGTCTTTTCCGCAACGTGCTTCACCTTCAGATTTGTTCCGTTTGCGTTGAACCAACGGCCTGCCTGACCTGTGAAATACTCGTGGTAGTTGTTCATATCGTAAGAGGATTCCTTATACTTGCCGTTTTTCACGTATTCGCGGTATGCGGCCTCGTATGCGGTGTTGATCTTTTCGTATATGTCGGGGCGGGCGCCTGCGTTATCTGCGTCACCGATGCCGTAGGAGAGCATCGTGTGGCTGAACTCATGGATAAGACCGCAGAAATCGGAGAACCAGTTGTTGGGGTCCTGTATGCCCAGGTCGTCCACAAGAACGGTGGTGGCAAGACCGCCGCCGCCGCGGCGCTCGGTTTTGCCTGCCTCGCCCATTGCCTGCTGTGAAGCGGTCCAGTCGGGGTGGTCGATGTTGTACTCGTGAGCACCGATAACGATAACGTTTGCCTTGTTCTTGATCATCGTGGCGATGATCTCGGGGTATTCAAGGTATATCTTGCGCAGGTAGATCTCAAGCACGTCGTAGGCGCGGTACAGTATCCAGTCCTCAACGTCATCGGTGGAGAGCACGGGGATGCCGTAGACCATAATGTGCTTGGTGTAGAAGCCCACGTAGCCCTTTTTGCTCTGCCAGTGCTCGGGCACGCCCTCGCGTATCACCCTCTCGCCTGCCGCCGACTGACTTACGTAAGAATCGGCTGAAACGAAAACGGTGAACGTGGGCAAAAGGAGCATAAGGGAGAGCACAAGGGAAAGAATCACCGAAAATCTGATCTTCATAATTCACCTCAAAAAGCGCCGTCTCGGCTTATTTTATATGGGGGCGTTGTCGTTCCATTCGATATAGGGCTTACCGTCCTCCGTGAACTGAATGGGAAGCACCACGTAGGTGGACTTATAGTAGTCGAAGGGACGGGTGAAGGGATCGCCCCAGCGGTCGCCAACGTAGTAGAATTCACCGTCAACGGGTAAAACGAAGGCGGGCTGAGAATAGAAGGTGGTGCGGTCGCCGAAGTTTTCGAGAAGCGACCATTTTCCGTCCATGGAGTCTGCCACGGAGAAGCAGCCCTGATTGGGAGCCCAGCCCGTGCAGAAGGAGGAGAGCATATAGTATTTGCCGTTTTTCTTGAATACGGCGGGAGCCTCTCTGTATTCACCCTGGAAGAGGATGTTCACAAGCTTATCCACGTTCATATAGTCGTCTGCAAGGCGGTAAACGTGAAGGTCTGCATTGTCGCGCGCGGCAGAGATAAAATATGCGGTGCCGTCGTCGTCAAGGAAGAGTGTGCAGTCGCGGCTCATATATCCGTAGGGATTGAAGTGGCCGTGATAGGTGAAATCGCCGTCGGGAGTGTCGCAGGTGGCGATGCAGGCGGCGGCATCGTTATAGTCCTTGCCGTTTTCGTAGTGCGCCCACATAACGAACTTGCCCGTTCTTTCGCAGTAAAGCACCTTGGGGCGCTCGATATTCACCTTTTTCTTTTTGGAGATAAGGTCGAAAACGTCCGCTGTAAGCTTAAGGCCGGTGCGCACGCGGTAGGGCTCCGTTTTGCTCTTGGTGGTGAGGATATGGTTGCGGAATTCCCAGGTGTGCAGGTCAGCGGAACGGTAGCAGGAAACGTAATTGTCGCCCGTTCTGTCCTCGCCGTACCAGTACCAGAATTCACCGTGACGGATGATATAGCCGCCGTGAGCGTGGAGAAGATCTCCGTTCGTGTCGTATAAATACTGTCCGTTTTTCATATGCTTGCTCCTTTATATTTTTGTTATCACGAGAGTTCCTTTTTCACCCTTTAAGGTGTATCGGATCTCGGCGGTGCCGCTGACGGTTACGATGCCCTGCTCCTCGCCGTCGCAGGTGATGCGGTAGCTGCCGCCGTCAAGGCCGTTGACGGTGACGTATCCGCCGTCGGTGCCCTCCGTCTTCGTAAGCTCAAAGGAGAGAGACCTGCCGTTTTTGCCGATTCCGGCGAAGGAATAGGAGTCCGTTTCAAAGACTACCGAAAGCTTTTTATCCACGATATTGAGCCTGCGGAACAGTCCGTCGAGAGGGGTGATGCCGTAGGCGTCTTCGGATTCGGTGACCTCGCAGCCCCAGGCGGAAAGACCGAAGGTGGGGTGGCAGGTCACAAGGTCTGCTGAGAGGAGCTGAAGTCCTGCCCAGAGAGAAATGTCGGATTCGGCGGATTCGCTGTAGGGGAAGCCGTGGTCCCAATCGTAAACGAATGAGGAGTGATAGTTGCCCCAGTTTGTGCCCACCTTGCCGATGCATTCGGGCTGACCTGAATTGATGTGGGCGAAGGGAGAAAGCTTGAAGGGGTAAACGAATGCCCATTCGTCGCTGCCGTTTTCGACCACGTTCATATAATAATCGTGGAATATTCTTCCGTGCAGACCCACCGTGTACTGGAAGAGCCACCATTCCATGTCCTGACGGTTGCCCGTTGTCTGCCAGTACCACACGGGCACCTTGCCCGTCCATGCAACGGATTTGTTTATGGTAACGTCCATTGCGTGCCTGTTGCCGCCCATTTTTGAGAAGAAGTATGCGCCTTCCTCGCCTGTGCTGTCTGTACCGAATTCCGAGCCGAAGGGATAAGCCTGGCTGTTCATAGTCTCGCATTTGTTGATCGACAGCTCGAATATTTCGTCTGCGATGGAAGCCATGCCTTCTTTTTTCAGCGCGTCGATAATGTCGGGGACCGTCTGCTCGCCCATAAGACCGACCCAGGGCTCCAGCTTCAGGCATGCACGGAGAATGAGTGCCGCTGCGGAAAGGTACTCTGCCGCTCCCCAGTAATACTTCAGCTTCGGATAGCGCTTCGCCGTTTTATACATGGAGTAGAAGGAATTATACATTCTCGGATAGTTGTATCCGCGTGTGCAGAGGTAGGGCTCGGCTGCAGGGAAGGGATCGCTCCAGCAGCGGCCCTCGCAGCACTTGTGGCAAAGATAGCCGTCGTATTCGCCGCCGTGGATCACTTCCTTCTCCCACACAAGCTTCGTGAGATAATCGTCAACCACGGTGATCTCGCTTTGAACGGGAGCGTACACCTGCTTTTCGAGAATGAAGGCAGGTCCGTCGTACATCTGCTCAAAGTCGTTGTTGCTGCATTTGTTTCCGCCGAGCTTTGCGGTGTTTGAAACGTTATCCCATTCAAGGAAGCTGTAGCAGTGCGGGTCGTTCTCATCTGTGATGCGGCAGTTTTCAATGAGGAAATCGACTCTCCGCCTGATGGCGCGGTCGAGAGGCTCCTCTGTCCAGAACTGGATCACTCCGCGCTTGCCGCTGCCATAGTGGATGGTAACGTCGTTTCTGCCCAGCTTTGTGAATTCAAGCTCGTAAACGTAGCGGTCGTTCCCCTCGCTCACGGATCTGACTACGGCTCCGGGGTCGGATGCCGTCAGCCTTGAGACGGGGTGCTTTGTTCTGATGCTGACGGTGGCGGTCATATTCGTGGGGAATATCATGCCGGGGAGCACCTTTATGTCAAGGAGCCCTTCGCGGTAGAGAAGCTCTCCGAGCTCCGCCATATCGTTGCCGATCTTGTGGAGCAGGAACGAATAGCTTACCGATTCCCCTGCGGGCAGCGTGAGAGAGGAGCTCTCAAGGTAGCTGTGCTTGCCCTTGTTTGCCGCCTTGCTCTTTATGTAATAATGCTCCGGGGGATTTGCCCAGGTGATCTGGGTGGAGCGGAGGCTGCGGTATTCGAGCGCCGTGTTTGTTGCGGGGTCGGGCGTGAACACGAGCTTGTTTCCGCCGCCCATCGCGCGCTCAAGCACAAGATACGATGCGTCGTAGGAGATAAAATTGTCCGTTGCCGCAAGGTATCTTTCGTAGGGCGATTCAAACTGCCAGTGGTTGTTCCATGAGATGGGAAGGCAGATGTCGTTGAAGATCACGTCGGTGCCCGAGGTGTTTTTCAGCGTGATGTCAAATCTTAAATGATCGTCCTCGAGTGTGTATTTTTCGGAAATGGAAAATGCGCTCTTTCCGCGGATGCCGTGACTGCCTGCGGAATCCCCGCTGTAATCAACGGCGATTGAGGAGTCTGTAAGCTTGCGGACCGTCCTCACGTCGGCAGAGCTGCCGGTGGTGACGTCGAAGGTCTCGCCGTTTACGGTGCAGTTGAATTTCATCTCACCCAGGAACTGGTCTGCTCCCAGCTCGTAGCGGTGCTCGGATTCGTTTGTGACGAAGTTCGTGTCGTAGGGCTCGTTTTTCAGCTTCAGCGATTTGATCTCGCCGTACACACCGGTGACAACGTGGAAAAGATCGTTTTCGATAACGATGTCCTTCGAAATGTCAACGACGGAGGAGTTGTTGAAGGAAACGCCCGTGCCGCCTGCGATAATGCCGCAGACACCGCTGCGGAAGGTGCTGTCCTTGACGTCGGCAACGGTTACGCCGGGATTTTCATTGCGGAAATAGCTGGCTTCCTTATCGTTTTGCACCTTTGTCAGAATGCGGTCGCCGTCGGCGATGATGCGGACGTGGGTGCAGGTCACAAGCTCCAGCTCAAAGCTTACGGTGCTTTCGATGAAGATGCTGCCGTTCACGCATTTGCCAAAGGAGGCGGAGCGTGACGGAGTGTCGAGCCTGAGAAAATAGTAATTCTTCTCGTCCGTCATGCGGAAAACGATATCCGCACAGCCCTCGCTTGTGAACTGGACCGTGATAAGATAGTCAAAATCCGTGAAAACGGTTTTTGTGTGTGCCAGCGGCGAGCCCTCGGCATAGCTGTAATAGGTCTTATAATCCTCGTGCACGCCCCAGGTGCCCGCAGGGACACCTTCGATAAGCGGCCAGCGGCCTGCGCTGACCCAGTCCTCCGTGCGGTACTGCCCGAACACGTTTTCGGGATGACAGTCTTTTTCGTTTCTGATGTAAACAAACTCGTTATTTGCCATGATAGAATCCCTTGTTCGTTTTTGCTTTTGATGGAGGATTTTTGGGGATCACTTATTGAATCTGATCTCAAAGAGGTCGAAGCTGCAGCCGGGCAGGAAGATGAGGTCCACGTCGGCGGTGCCCTTTGCGTTCACGGGAACAGTCACCTCTTCGTCTTCCTTCGTAAAGTTGACGGCATAAGCATCACCGCCGATAAGAAGACGGATGGAATCGGCCTCGTTTTTCGTTTTTGCACGAACCGTAACGGAGGAGGCGCCCTCTTCAAGGTCAATGCCCTTGAATCCAACGGTCACGTTGTTGCCGATGCTGTAAACGGCGCCGTCGCGGCGGTCGTAGTCGTCGCCGTAGATAACGTCGCAGCTGCCTGCGGGAATGCCCACGTACGCAGGATTGATCTTGTGGAATCTGAAGCCTCTGAATACGAGAGGACGCGAGAACGTGAACTTGAGATCGTGCATGCCGTAAAGCTTTTCCGTGAGCTTATAGCTGTTATGGGAATATACCCACCACACGTTCGTTGCGGTGAAGCCGAAGGTGCCGATGAGGGTCTCGTTTCCGTCAGTTACGTCGTATACGGAGAAGGGCAGATCCACCATATGAGTGCGCATAAGGGTAATGTCGAAGCCGTCTGTGCCGGCGCTTCCGAAGTCTACTCTGCGGAAAACGGCATAGCCGTCGGCCTCGGGGAAGCGTATGCCTCCCTCAGCCTCCATGATGTGCTCAGCCGCTTCGTCGGTGCCGTAGATGGCGGCAACGTTCTTGTAGGGGTTGAGGCGGGGCTCGGAAACGTTTTCTGCGGTGAAAACGATCTCGGAATATATAGCGGGATACTTGGTGCCGTTATTTGAGAACACGCGGAGGCGGTATTCACCGTTTGCAAGTGCGGTGACCCTTATTCCGTCCGCTGTGGGCTCTATAAGGATATTGTCGGTGGGGATGCCGCGGTCGTAGGCCATATAGTGAATGTCCGATACCGTGGCGTTTTCGGGATACGCCTTGATCGTAACCTCCGCGGAGGGGGATTCCTTCGTGAGAGTCTTCGATCCCTTGACGGAAAGCTCAAGCTTGCGCAGCGGGATCTCGTTATACTCGGGGGAAGCCTTGCATTCGTCGATTATCTCGATGCCTGCGGGCACCTCTGCAGGCGCAGCGGTGACGGTTACGGATGACGTGGGCATGGCGGGGGAGGAAACGGTAAGGGTGATGTCGCCCGTCTTGTCCGTTGCGGCGATGATGGCCATGAGCCTGCCGGAGAAGAGACGGCGTGAGGTGCACTTGTAAGGCTCGTAGTCGGTGCTGTCGCCGTTGTCGAGGCCGACGAGTCTGCCGGCACCGGAAACGGTCACGTTCATTCTGTTGCGCGCGTTGCCAACGAAATTGCCATCCTTATCGACGGTGGAGATGGCAACGTAGCAAAGGTCGCGTCCGTCGGCGTTGATAACGGTCTTTTCGGGCTCGAGTATGATCGCAGCAGGATCGGAGAAGGACTTCACCTCGTCCTTTGCAACGGCGTTGCCGTTTTTGTCATACGCGATAGCGGTGAGCGTGCCCTTTTCGTAGGGGATCTTATAAAATTCGGAGATCTTCATTCCCCTGACGGTGTGATCGTGATCGAAGCTGCCGATAAGGGAGCCGTTGAAATAAAGCTCGGAGCGGGCTGCGTTTGTGTGAACGGTAACGTCGATGATCTCGCCGTCGTTGAAGTCCCACACGGAGGGGGTGATATGTATCATAGGCGATTTTTCGCCGTCGGTCCATTCGGCGCGGTATGCGTAGTAGGAATCCTTGGGGAAGCCTGCGGTGTCGATCTGACCGAAATAGGAGTTCTTGGTGTCGTAGGGGGTGGGCTCGCCGATGTAGTCGAATCCCGTCCAGATATACTGACCTGCACAGAACTCCGCAGCTCTGTCGCGGGTGATGTTATACTCGGTGTTGGGAGAAGCCCAGGACGTGGTACAGTTGAATATGGAGGAGCACTGATGGTCGGCGTGGCTGACGGACTTATCCTCATGAGGGAAGTGATAAATACCGCGGCTCTGTATCGTTGAGGAGGTCTCGCTTCCGTAGATGCAGTAGGTGGGGTACTTTTCATGGTGCTCGCTGTAGAGCTTTTCCGCATAGTTATAGCCCACAGCGTCGATCTCAAGCGCGCACTTCTGCGCCCATTCGCTTCTCATATGGTTAGAGCCGATGGTGACAGCGGCATTGCGTCTGGGGTCGTGGCGGCGCACTGCATTTGTGAGCATCTTCGTCACCTCATAGCCGCGCTCGTTGGTGGTGTCGCCAATCTCGTTGCCGATGCTCCACATAATAACAGAGGGATGATTGCGGTCGCGGGTGATCCAGGATTCAACGTCCCGCTCATACCAGGCAGGGAAGAAGTTTGCGTAGTCGTATTTGGTTTTGGGGTGTTCCCACATATCGAAGGCCTCGTCGATGATGAGGATGCCCATTTCGTCGGAGAGCTCAAGAAGCTCCGTTGCGGGCATATTGTGAGACGTACGTATAGAGTTGACACCCATGGTCATGAGCTTTTCGATCTTGCGGCGGAGGGCAGCCTTGTTGATGGCGGTGCCGAGCGCGCCGTTGTCGTGATGCTCGCAGACACCGTGGAGCTTTACGTTTCTGCCGTTGATGAAGAAGCCCTTTTCGGTGTCGAAGCGGATGGTGCGGAAGCCGAAGGTGTTCTCGATAACGTCCGCAGTCTCGCCGTCAACGGTGAGCTCTGTTCTGAGGATGTGAAGATAAGGATCCTCGGGGTCCCAGAGACGGGGCTCCGAAACGGGAATTGAAACGGAGCTGCCGACGGCAGTGCCGAGCACGTTTCCGTCTTTATCGAGAACGGTGGATATGACCTCTCCTCTTCCGATAACATCGGTATCCGCAAGAACGCGCCAGCCGGCCTCGGTCTTTTCCGTTGTGATATACACGCCGTCGGTGGGGATGCGGTCTTCACCTGCGTTTATAAGCCACACGCGGCGGTAAATGCCTGCGCCCGAATACCAGCGGGTGTTGGGGTCGCGGTATACACAGCGGACAACGATCTCATTGTCGCCCTCTTTAAGGAAGGGAGTTACGTCTGCTTCAAAGGTGGAATATCCGTATTTCCATTCGAAGGCCTCTTTTCCGTTTACGAAAAGGGTGCAGTTCATATATACTCCCTCAAAGCGGAGGATGTACGTGCCCTTCACCTGCGGGAGCGAGAGGGTGCGGCGGTACCAGCCCTCACCGTTGCGGTAAAGGCCGTTAACGTCGTATATCATATAGTCGTGAGGGATCTCAACGGGATAAAAATCGCCGCTGAGAGCGTCTTCGTATGCTGTTTCAAGGGGGGCTTCGCGGAAGCTCCAGCCGTTACAGAAAAGAGTTCTTTCGGTCATATTACACCTCTTATAAATGAATAATGACTTGACGGAAATGCCGTCAAGTCATTATAACATTTATTTCATCCGGATTCCACCGTTTTTGCCCCGGCGGAGAAAATAATTTAAGCTTTTACATAAGGGTCGGCGAGCTTTCGATAGATGCAATAAGGCGGCGCATCTCGTTTTTCGTTTTCACGGAGCGCGCACGTTTTATCAGGTCGTCCTGCGCCTCCGTCGTCAGATTCGTGAAGCGGACGAAGGCGTCGGTGTCGCCGGCGAATGCCATAAGGAGCCCTTCGGGAAGTCCGTCGTCGGCGGCGGGAGTGATGCTTTCAAAATAACTCATGTATTCCGTATCCTTTCCGGAGAAAAAAGTTATCCCCGACGTTAGTTTTCACGTCGGGGATACGGCTGATACCTGCCAATATTTTATTCTGTCGGGGAAAGGTGCTTGTCGATGAATTCGAAAAGTCCCTCACCCACCCACTGATGCCCGCCCTCGTGGACGGAGTGGAGGAGATTTTCTTCCTTATTGAAAAGGGTGTACGCCGCTTTCGTTATCTTCACCTGAGAATAAACGTTTTCAATGCCGGAGGCGCCGTTCAGGTGGTCGTTTCGTCCGGATTCGATATAGAAGGGACGGGGAGCGATAAGGGCGCCGATATCGCCCATGTCAACAGCCTCGTAAAGACCGGGCGCATAGTTGCAGCCGCAGTTTGCGGGCTGGAGCAGAAGGGCGTCGCGGAAGCCGTAGAAATATCCGCTCGTGACGGCGAGGGCAATTCTGTCGTCAAGGGCAGCGGTGTAGATGGTCTGCGCGCCGCCGCCGCTCATTCCTCCGCAGCCGATGCGGGCGGGGTCCACCCCGGGCACCGTCAGGAGAAAGTCGATGAGCTTCATAATGTCCCACACCATGCCGCCGATGGGGGTGATGCCGAGGCATATACCCGCGTTCAGCATTTCTCTGTGGGAGGAGCCTCCCTCCATGCCTGCACCCTGCTGGCCCTTTTCGCGGCGCTCACCTGCGCCTCTCGCATCGGGCGCGGCAACGAAATACCCGCGTCTTGCAAGGGACACACCGAAGGATTCGGGGGAGCCCGAAAGCAAAGGCGCTTTTTCGGGACCGATGCCGAGATAAATGTCCTTGCCACCGCCGTGGCCGTGAGGATTTATCATCACGGCGCCGTTTGGCGCGTCGGGCTTGAGAAGCCAGAATGGCATGAACACGGTAGGCTCAGTTTCAAGAAGCCATTTTTCGGCGGTGAAGCCGCCACCGTTTTCATTTGCCTCAAAGCGCTTTTCCTCAAGAAGCGAGGGAGCAGCCGAAACGGGGATAGCGCGGTCAACACCGATAACGGAGGCAAGCCGCTTTTTCGTTTCTGCCTTCCATTTTTCGTGCTCCTCAACGGTGGCGGCGCCGAATGCGCACTGCCTGCCGTAGCGCTCAAAGCGCAGCTTCATGTACTCTTCTGTGGTGTAAAACATAGTCTACCTCTTTTGTCAGTTGAGCTCTTCGTCTTCGTATTCCTCGCCAACGTTGGTCATTCCCTGGAGCACCGTCGAAATGGCGGTGCCGTCGGCAACGGCCTGGATGGCAACGAGGTGGTCCTGATAGGTTTCGGAGAATACGGAATATCCGTCGTTGTTTGCAACGAAATAATAGTAGTTCGTGATCTTGGGGTAGAGGGCGTAGGTGATGGCGTTATATCCGGGGTTGGATATGGGACCGGGAGGGAGTCCGCGGTTCTTATAGGTGTTGTAGGGGGATTCGAAATCGGTGCTCGTCAGTGTTTCGGGACGCTCGCCCGTTTCGTGGATAATGGCGTACATTATCGTCGCGTCGGAGTCGAGATAGGGATAGTAGGCTCTGTTGTCGAGACGGTTATGGAAAACGGATGATACCATCGAAAATTCGGAAAGGTATATTGCCTCGCATTCGATCATGGAAGCAAGGGTGATGATCTCGTCAACGGTGTAGCCGAGACCCTCCGCATAATTGCGGTAGGTCTCCGTGAATTTCACGTTGAAGTTGTCCAAAAGCTTTGCAATAGCCTCCACCTCGGTGGAGGTGGTGTAGAAATAATAGGTGTCGGGGTAAAGGTAGCCGTCAAGGCGATAGAAGCGGTCGGGGTTCATTCCGCGCTCCTCCAGCTCATCGATAAACCAATAGCTGTAGTCAACGCTCCAGTCGTATTCGTTGATGGCGTACTCGAAGCCCTCGCGGGTGCCGATGCCGGATTCCACGAAGATGTCTATCATCTCGTCTGTGGTGATACCCTCGGGGAAGGTGAGGGAGATGACCTCGCGCTCGTAGCTTTCCTTGAAGGTGTCGAGGATCTGGGTGTAGTTCAGATTCGTTGAGATGGTGTAGTCGCCTGCGAGGAACTGACCGTTATCGTCGGTAAATCCTGCGTACAGCTTGAAAATGCCGGGATAGGATATGATCCCGTTTTCGTAAAGGATGTCCGTTATGTCGTTAAGTGTGGCAAGCTCGGGCACGGTGATATCCACCACGCGCTCCTCCTTAACGAAGGCAAAAACGTCGTTTGCGATGGGTATGATGGCGAAAAGCGCCAGGCACACGCCGATAACGGTGACGGCACAGATGTAAACGATGCCCTTCACGAGGCCGATAATGGTGCCAGATACCATGCGGCTGCCGGCAGATTCGCTCACGACGATCTCTTCGGGCTCGTCCTCTTTTTCCTCGTACTGACGAAGAAGCTCCTTAACGGTGTTGTGAAGCTGAGTTTCGCCCTCGGAGGCGGTCTCGGCAGGCTCCGCCACGGTGTTGCTGAGGGAAGCCTCGTCGGGAATATTGTTTTTTTCCGGGATAGGGGTATTGTTCATAAAAGCTCCGTTTCGCGGCGGCTCCGTTTTATCAGAGCAGCACTGCGAATATGAAAATGAGTATGCACACGGAAAAGGGCACGGACATCACCGCGTAAACGGCAGAGGTGCGCTCTTCCTTTTCGGGCCTGTAGGAGCTGTCGGCTCCGTAGCGGCCGTATGCGCTGTATATGCGTCCCGCCTCTCCGAAAAGAAGCGTGATCATAAGCATAAGGAGAGAAACGATAACGAAGGAGAATATAACGATGTTTCTCGGCTGAAGGATGCTGTTCCAGATGTAGTCCTCGAAGAAAATGCTGAAAACGTTGTTTATTACGTGTATTATCATCGGCGCCAGAATGGAGCGGCAAACGTATGCGGAAAGGGCAAGGATAATGCCCGACACGAAATAAACGACGAAAAGCTTCAGATCGAAGTGAAGCATGGCAAAAAGAAGGGAGCTGTAGCCGATGGCGGGGATAACGCCGCACGTCTCATATTCCGCCAGCACGATGCCGCGGAACACAAGCTCCTCGGTGATGGCGGGGAACACCGCAAGGGCCAGCGCGGGGAACAGGATCGAGCCTCCCTCAGAGGGGGAGTAAGGATTATAAACGTTCGTTACGTCGAGTGTGTAATCAAATATGGCGTATATGCCAAGCTTGATGGCGCAGGAGGCCAGCATCAGCGTGATGGCGGCCGTTAAAATGAAGGGGATGCATCCGGGCTCAAAAAGCTTCGTTCTGATGCGGGAGCCGTAGTTTTTTCCGCGGAGACGGCAGAAAAAGAGGGCGGGAAGTGCAAAAATGAGAAGCTCGATTATGATCACCGAAAGGTACGGATCAACGCCGGACTCGGTGACGTTGAAAAGACCGGATGCCAGAAGGAGTACGTATATGACGGCAACGAGAAACGGTGCCGCCGTGAGACCTTTAGCTTTCAAGGGTGACCTTCACTCCTTTTTCGGTTATGAGAAGCCCTGCCTTGATGTCGTATTTGCCGTGGGGAAGGGAGGGCACGATAAATTCCGAGAAGATGACGCCCACAACGGAGCCGCTGTAGGAATTGAAATATCTGTCGTAGTAGCCGCCGCCGTAGCCGAGACGGTAGCCTTTTTTATCAAATGCAAGTGCGGGTGCGAAGCATATGGAGCCGCGGGGATCCTTTTTCGCATCGTAAACGGGAGCGTCGTCGTCGGGCTCGGAAATGCCGTATTTGCCGGGCTTCAGCTCGGAAAGATCGGAAACGATGTGATACGTCATATACGCGTATCCCTCGGGGGATATGTGACACTTGGGGAAGGCAACGGTCTTTCCCTCTGCCCACGCAGCCTCTGCAATGGGGAGAACGTCCACCTCTATCTCCTTGGGAGCATAGAGAAGGATAGTCTCTGCCAGCCTGAAGCCCGAAAGGGCGCACGCGCGGCGGCAGATCTCGTCGCTCATGCGGCGGCGGTCCTCAGGGGAAACGGCAGCGCGCTTTTCAAGGATCTCTTCGCGGAGCTCTGCCTTCTGATTTTTCATGTGATTCATCTTTTGATAATGGCGGAAGCGATCTTATCCGCAGTCTCCTTTCCTTTCAGTGCGGCAACGAGAGCGAGACCGAAGTCGCAGGCGGAGCCCATAGCCTCGCCTGTGACGGTGTTGCCGTCGCATACCACGGGAGCCTCTGATTTCACGGCGCCCGTAAGCTTATCCTCGTAGCCGGGGTAGCAGGTTGCGGTCTTGCCTGCGAGATATCCGCGTTGACCGAGGATGTAGGGTGCTGCGCAGATCGCGGCAAGGTAAGCGCCGCTTTCGTGCGCTGCCTTGAGTGCCGCCTTCACGGCGTCGGAGGCGAAAAGATTGTCGGCTCCGGGAAGTCCGCCGGGGAGTATCACCATTTCAACGCCCTCGGCGATAACGCCGTCCTCCGTTACGTCGGCAATAACGGGGATGCCGTGTGAGCCGGTAACGGTGCGGCTGCCGTCGGTGCCGACGGCAACGGTTTTCACTTCAACGCCTGCGCGGCGGAGAAGATCCAGAGGCGCGATAGCCTCAGTTTCTTCAAATCCGTTTGCAAGAAACATATATACCATGGTAAAAAACCTTCTTTCGTGGATTATTCCCCGGCAAGGCCGAGAAGAGAGTCAACATATTCCTTTATTTCACCGAATATGTCGTCTCTCGTGCGCATTGCGGCTGCTGTGCCTTCTGCGCAGTCGATCCGCTTCCATCCGAAGCTTTCGGCGGCGTAAACGCCGGCATCGTAGCTTTTGTACATGTGGCTGCGGTCAAGCTCGTGTATGTCCTTCACGCGGCCCGTTTCGTTTGAGCGTGAGTCCACCATTGCAAGCGAAAGTGCGGGGGGAAGCAGAAGGAAAAGCACCAGGTCGGGTGCGGGGAGACCCAGCTTTGAAAATTCAAAGTCCCAGAGCCAGGGGAGAAATTCGTCCCACTCCTCACGGGGAAGCTTTGAAAGCTGGTGGATGGCGTTTGCGGTGGTGTAGCGGTTTGCGATGATAACGGTGTCGGGATCGAGAAAGTCCGCCTGCCAGTCGCGGCGGTAGGAAACGTATCTGTCCGCAGCGAAAAACATAGATGCCGCGTATGCGTTCGTTTCGGCGGGATCCTTGCCCAGCTCACCGTTCAGGTACATTTTCACAAAGTAGGAGCTGTCGCTTTCGTAAACGGGAAAGTCAAGCTCGCGGACCCTGATGCCTCTGGATCTGAGATAGTCGGCAAGGCGGTCGCTCTGGGTCTTTTTGCCGGAGCCGTCAAGGCCGTCGATGGCGATGAAAAATCCCATGATCAGTCACCCATGCGCTTTCTGTCGGCGGCGCTTTTGATCCTTGAGGTAACGTAGAGCAGGAGCAGCGCCAGAACAACGACGCCGAGAGAATACAGAAGCACCTGAAGGAAGCCGAATTTGATGGAGAGCACGAAATAGAGTATCAGAAACAGCACCACGGGGACGGTGTAAAGAAGACGTCTTCTTTTTGCGGCGCGAAGCTGACGGCTCACGTCGCCGTCAGTGAGCACCTCGCCCTCGGTAAACTGATATCCGCACTCGCAGCGGGTGGCATTCGGTGCATTGATTATATGACATTTGGGGCAGTTCTTATACTCGGCTTTCATAGTGTTCTCCTTTGCTTAGCCAAGCTCGTCGTGAAGCACGAGCTCCTGGAATTGCTGACGTGTGATAAGCACGTCTCTCGGACGCTGTCCGTCGGGGGCGCTGACGAATCCGCGGACCTCCATTGTGTCGATAAGCTTCGCCGCTCTGCCGTAGCCGAGAGAGAGGCGTCGCTGAATGAGTGACGTTGATATCTTGCCCGTTTCAACGGCAAGCTCGAGAGCCTGCTTGAGCATGGGGTCGTCGGTGGCAACGGGGGCTTCTCCGCCGCCGTCGTTGCCGCGTCCCTTGCCCTGACCGCAGCGGGCAGCTGCAGCCTCGATGCCGTCGATGGCATCGGTGTCGTACTGAGGATTGGGGCAGATGCCCTTGAGGAAGTCGATCACCTTCTGTACCTCAGCCTCGCTGACGAACGCACCCTGAACGCGCTGAGGCTTCAGCATGCCCACGGGAGTGTAGAGCATGTCACCGCGTCCCAGAAGCTTTTCGGCGCCCGCAACGTCGATAACGGTACGGGAGTCCACCTGGGAGGACATGGTGAACGCGATCCTTGAGGGGATGTTTGCCTTGATAAGACCGGTGACAACGTTGACGGAGGGGCGCTGAGTACCGATGATGAGGTGGATACCGGCGGCACGTCCCATCTGCGCGATGCGGCAGACGGAGGTCTCGACGTCGTCGGGTACCGTCATCATAAGGTCTGCAAACTCGTCGATGATGATGACCATCTGAGGCATGAATTCCTTCTCGGGGTCGTTATAGGTGATCTCGTTGTAGCTCTGGATGTTGCGCACGCCCACGCTTTCGATAAGCTCGTAGCGGCGCTCCATTTCGGTAACGGCCCAGGCAAGGGTGCCCGCCGCCTTCTTCACGTCGCTGACAACGGGAACGTGAAGGTGAGGGATGCCGTTATAAATCGTGAGCTCGACCTTCTTCGGGTCGATCATTATAAGCCTGATCTCCTGAGGAGTGGACTTATAAAGAAGGCTCGTTATGATGGAGTTGATGCACACGGACTTACCCGTACCCGTTGCACCTGCAACGAGAAGGTGAGGCATTTTTGCGATGTCGCAGTAGATGGGCGAGCCCGCAACGTCTGCACCGAGGGCGCAGGTGAGTCTGCTTTCGGATTTTTCAAAGGCTTCGTTTTCGAGAAGCGCGCGGAGATAAACGTTCTCGCGCTTCTTGTTGGGCACCTCGATGCCCACGGCAGCCTTGCCGGGGATGGGAGCCTCGATCCTTATGTTGGGAACGGCGAGGCCGAGGGCGATATCGTCGGAAAGATTGGAGATGGAGCGAACTCTCGTGCCCGATTCGGGGGTGAGCTCGTATCTTGTGATGGTGGGGCCGCGGGAAACGTCGGAAACTCTCGTTTTAACGTTGAAGCTGCGGAGAGTGTCAACGAGCTTGGAGGCGTTGTTCTTCAGCTCGTCAAGGTCGGCGGCGGAGGGCTTGCCGGGCATGGCAAGCAGGGAAAGAGGCGGGAACTCGTAAACGGGAACGGGTGCTTCGGGCTCCTCGACAGCTTCGTTTTCAGCTTCCTCGGGGGATGAGATAACGTCGCACTCGGCTTCTATGTCGAAGGGCGGCTCATCATCCTTTGATGCGTTCTGCAAAAGCTCGATCTTTTCGGGATCGATAAATATCTTTGAAAGGTCGATCTCTCCTTTTGAGGAGAGGGAGTCGGAAACGGCGGGGAGCGCTTTCACGTCTGCCTTTGCGGCGGGAGCCGCAGCCTTTTTGCCCGTTTTGCCGTATTCGGGCACGTTATCGTGGGCGGTATCAGCCTCGTCGAAGGACTGCTCGCCGTATCGCTCGCGGGTGCGGCGCATGACCTCGTCGAATATCTTCTGGTCGATAGCGTCCTGATCCTTTTCCTCCTCCTTCACCTGAGCCTTCTTTTTTTTGGAGGCTCTTCTGTCGCCGGACATATCCACGTCCGGATCGAATTTGGGGGAATGGGATTCGTCCTCGTCATCCTCCTCTGCGGGGACGGGGGCGGAGGAATCAAGCTGCTTGATGCGGTCTGCAGCAGGCTTGGGAAGGGGTGTGAGCGCCTTTATGGACCTTTCGGCGCGCTTGTTCTCGCGGTATACCTTCATTCTGTAGGCGAAGTATATCTGCACCGAGCGGGGGGTGAGCCCGAAAAGAAGGAGGGTGGAGATGAAGAGTGCGGACACGGTGATTATCCAGGCAAGCACGTTGCCGGTGCCCGTTGCCTTAATGAGCAGGGATGCCAGCAGGCCGCCTATGATGCCGCCGCTTCCGTATTCAATGCCGCTTTTGAAAAGCTCAACGACACCGAATGCGGCGGTGCCGCTAAGAAGCAGATGCATCAGCATGGAGGTGAGCACGAGAGAGGTTCCCGCGCACCAAAGCTTCATGGTTATTCTGTTCGTAACAACGTCGGACTGCCAGAAGCAGCCGAGGAGCAGGAAGAGTATGGGGATGATGTATGCGGCGCCTGAGAAGAAGCCGAGAAGGATACCCTTCAGGGGGCGCACCAGCCATCCGTCGGACTCCAGAAGGAGCACCAGCAGAATGAGTATGGCGCATACTACGAAAACGAAGGGGAGTATCTGATTCGTAACGCTCTGAGGGTCGCGCTCCTTTTTGATGCGCTCCTCCTTGGGAGCAGCTCTGCGCTCGGACTTGTTTTCCTTTTCTGCTGCCGTTTTCTTTACGGCAGCTTTCTTTTCGGCGGTGCCGGCGCCCGTTTTTTTCTTTTCGTTTATGGGGTTTTTGTTCTGTGCCATTGTTTTATGTATAGCCTTTCTGTGTTCGGCATTCAAGCTCGTTTGAAGGCACCGTTTCCGTTGGCTTCGCCGTTCGATACGATACCAATGTATATAATAACAGATTTTAAGTCAAAATACAAGGGCATAGACCCGGATGACTTATTAATTATAGTGAGGTGATGCGGATTGGACGCAATAAAGCGGGGGTACGGGCAGGTATTGCTGCTGTTTTTTGCGGGAGCTTTTGCGGGGCTTCTGAACGGACTTGTGGGCTGCGGCGGCGGTATCGTTCTCGTGTACGTGCTCACCCGTGCATACCGCGGCTCCCCCGAAAGGGACAGCCGCGACGTTTTCGCCTCGGCCGTGGCGTCAGTGCTGCCTATGTCGGCGGTGTCGGCGCTTATATACTTACGGTCGGGAGACCCGGTCTCTGCGGCAGAGCCCGGGCACGTGGTCCCCGCCCTTTGCGGCGGCATCGTGGGGGCGTATCTTCTGGACCGCATCAGCCTGCCGTGGCTAAGGCGGATATTCGCGCTGCTCGTTATATGGGCGGGCACGTCCCTTGTGCTCCGCGGCACCGGAATATTATGACGGAGGGAAGAGGAAAATGACCGACGTTATCATCGCTTTTATCACAGCAGCCCTTTCCGGCATGGGAGTCGGGGGAGGCGGACTTTTTCTTATCTATCTGACCCTTGTGTGCGGAGTGGAGCAGAAAGCGGCGCAGCTGTCGAATCTTGTGTTTTTTATAGCCGCCTCAGCCGCCTCGCTGACGGTGCACGTGTACAAGCGCCACACCGATGCGGCAGTGGTGACCGTTGCGGCGGCGGGAGGCGTTGTCGGTGCCCTGGCGGGAGCATCTCTGGCTACGGTGACGGAAACGGAGGTGCTGCGCCTTATCCTCGGCGTGCTTCTTGCGGGGAGCGGTCTTTGCTCCCTTTTCAAAGGGGAGGGGACTCCTGACGCAGTCCGTAAAAGGAAGACTGAAATGTAAATTTTCTTTGAAGTCGGAAAATGTGCATGATTTGATGGAGAAATAATTGAAAGTCCGTATTTACAAACCGATTTTTTCGTGATATAATAACTCTCGCTGTCGGCACGGTCCGCGGACAAAGAGCCTTTTTGAGGCCGGATCTGATAACGAGATCCCTCCGAAATAAAGGGCGTTTCACCCGCCGCTCGCTGAGTCGACTGCGAAATAAATACATCACAGAGGTGAAAACAATGGCACTTACAAAGGACACCAAGCAGGCGATCATCGAGCAGTACGCTATCCACGAGGGCGACACCGGTTCTCCCGAAGTTCAGATCGCAATCCTCACATCGAGAATCAACTCTCTCACCGAGCATCTCAAGGTCAACAAGAAGGACCACCACAGCCGTCGCGGTCTTCTTAAGATGGTTGGTCACAGACGCAACCTTCTCGGCTACCTCCAGAAGGTAGACATCGAGCGTTACCGCGCGATCATCGAAAAGCTCGGCATCAGAAAGTAATTCCGGACTTTGTACCATGGCGGGTTGCCGCATTAGCGGCAACCCTGTTTCATGTAACCGTCGGGTGAGCGTGAGACGGATCAGCATTTAATTAAGCGCACGGAAAAAAGGGAATATCCCGCCGCACGTTTATTTAAGTGTTTATCCCTTTCGCGGCTCCCCGTTTTGATAAAAATATAAACGGAGGTTAATCCAAAATGTTTGAAAACTACAGAGTATTTGAAACCGAATACGCAGGCCGTCCTCTTAAGGTTGAGGTCGGTAAGGTAGCAGGCCTTGCAAACGGCTCCTGCCTTATTTCCTATGGCGATACCACTATCCTTGCATGCGCGACCGCTTCCGAGAAGCCCCGCGACGGAATCGATTTCCTTCCCCTTTCCGTTGACTTCGAAGAGCGTCTTTACGCTGCAGGCAAGATCCCCGGCGCGTTCCTCCGCCGCGAAGGCAGACCTTCCGAGAAGGCTATTCTCACCGCGCGTGTGATCGACCGCCCCATCCGTCCTCTTTTCCCCAAGGATCTTCGCAACGATATCGTTCTTTCCATGACCGTTATGGCAGTTGACCCCGACTGCAGCCCTGAGATCACCGGTATGATCGGTGCTTCCATCGCTCTCTCCATTTCCGATATTCCGTGGAACGGACCTATCTCCGGCTGCTTCATCGGTATGGTGGACGGTGTTCCCGTTGTTAACCCCACTCAGGAGCAGCGCCGCGTAAGCACACTCGAGCTCACCGTTGCATCCAGTGCGGAAAAGGTAGTTATGATCGAAGCTGGCGCACAGGAGATCTCCGATGCGAACATGTTCACCGCTATCATGCTCGGTCACGAAGAAAACTGCAAGCTCCTTCAGTTCATCAACCACATCATCGCAGAGGTTGGCAAGCCCAAGTTTGAATATCCCTCCTGCGAGCTTGACCACGATATGTTCGATTCCATTTTCGCTTTCTGCGAAAAGGACGTTATGTTTGCTCTCGATACCCCCGATAAGAACGTAAGAGACGAAAGAATGGTTCCCGTTAAGGACGCTATCGTTGAAAAGTTCTCCGAAGAGTATCCCGAGATCGAAACTCAGCTTGAAGAGATCATCTATAAGATCCAGAAGAAGATCGTTCGCCGCTGGCTCCTGGAAGACGGCAAGCGCGTAGACGGCAGACGTCTCGACGAGATCCGTCCTCTCGCATCCGAAGTAGCAGTACTCCCCAGAGTACACGGCTCCGGCCTCTTCACCCGCGGACAGACTCAGGTCCTCTCCATCTGCACCCTCGGCTCCATCGACGAAGCTCAGGAGCTCGACGGTATCGACGATCAGACCACCAAGCGCTACATGCACCACTACAATATGCCCGGCTATTCCACCGGTGAAGCAAAGGCTTCCCGTACTCCCGGCAGACGTGAGATCGGTCACGGCGCACTTGCTGAGCGTTCCCTTATCCCCGTACTTCCCAGCGTTGAGGAATTCCCCTACGCTATCCGTGTAGTATCCGAAGTAGTTTCCTCTAACGGCTCCACCTCTCAGGGCTCCGTTTGCGGCTCCACCCTCGCTCTTATGGACGCGGGCGTTCCGATCAAGGCTCCCGTTGCAGGTATCTCCTGCGGTCTTATCACCGAAGGCGAGCGCTGGATGACTATGATCGACATCCAGGGTCTTGAGGACTTCTACGGCGATATGGACTTCAAGGTTGCAGGTACTCACAAGGGTATCACCTCCATCCAGATGGACCTTAAGATCGACGGTCTTACTCCTGAGATCATCAAGGAAGCTCTCGCTGTTACCCACAAGGGCCGCGATTATATCATCGACGAGATCATGCTCAAGGCGATCCCCGAGCCCAGAGCCGACGTTTCCGAATACGCTCCCAAGATGCTCACCATGAAGATCAAGGTGGACAAGATTCGCGAGGTTATCGGCACCGGCGGTAAGGTTATCCAGAAGATCGTTGCCGACACCGGCGCTAAGATCGATATCGAGGAAGACGGCACCATCTACATCTCTGCCGTTAACCGCAATGCTGCATACGAAGCTCAGAAGATCATCGAAGGCATCGTATTCGAGCCCGAAGCAGGCGCTATCTACACCGGTAAGGTTACCCGTATCATCCCTATCGGCGCATTCGTTGAATTCGCTCCCGGTAAGGAAGGTATGGTTCACATCAAGGACCTTGAAAACAAGCGCACCGAAAAGGTTGAGGACGTTTGCCAGGTTGGCGATATGATGACCGTTAAGTTCCTCGGCACCGACGAAAAGGGCAGACTCAATCTCTCCCGCAAGGCTTGCCTCGAAGGCTAAAACACAATAATCACTTAAAGAAAATGTGAGAGGCACCGCTGTGTCATCTCACATTTTCAAATTACAAAGAGACATCAGTTTACAGAATGGAGACGTTATGGGAAAACGACGCGTGACAAGATATAACGATACCGTAGGCCCCGATTTTTCTTCGGGAATGATAGTGCTCACCATATTCATTGCGGCTGTCATCGTGCTTTCCGTTTATTTCGTGTGCAACCGCGAGGTGGACCCCTTTGAAACGGAAACGAAGGCTCCCGTCACCGAAACCGACGAGGAGGGCAACGTTATCATCGTTGACACCGAGGAGGGGGAGGACACCGAGGAGGAAACGACGGCGGAGGATAGATTCGACACCGTGTACGTTTCAAGCTCCGACGTGAGCCGCGGATTTCTCATTTTGGTGAATAACTCCACCGTTTACGATTTCGATATCGAGGAGGAGATAGTGTTCCTCTATCAGCACGAGGAGAAGTCCAAAAGCTATGGCCTCGCAACGGTGAATATTTCCTGCGCACATTCCGTGCTCTCTCACCTTAACGCCTTTATGGACGATTACTATGAAGCCACCGAGGATAACAAGGTCGTCATAAACAGCGGACACAGAACCTACGACGATCAGAATTCCATTCTCCAGAACAGGATCGACTCGGTAGGCGAGGAGGAGGCGTATAAGTACGTTGCCATCCCCGGCTATAGCGAGCACCACACGGGCTATGCTCTCGACATCGCCTCCTACGGCGACAACTACGACCCTGCATGGATGCCCGCAAACTGCTGGCGCTACGGCTTCATCCAGCGCTATCAGGCCGACAAGGTGCACCTTACGGGTATTTCATACGAGTATTGGCACTACAGATACGTGGGTGCGCCTCACGCGGAGATAATGTATGACGAAAACCTCTGCATGGAGGAATATATCGAGCTTATCGACACCGCCACGGCGGAAGCCCCCTACTACTACATGACGGACGGCGGTGAGATCTATATGATCTATTCCGCACCCGTGTCCGAGAGTGAACAGACTCCCATCGAGATCCCCAAGGGGGCGGAGTACGTTATTTCCGGCAACAATGCCGGCGGCTTCATCGTAACGGCGAAGCTTGACAGCGCCGACGGCATCGACGGCGTTATAAACGGTGCCGATACAGAAGAGAGCAATTAATCTTCGGAAAACAAAACGAAAGGAGCAACGACGGTGAAAATCAGCAGATCGAAAAGAATATTTGCGCTTTTTCTTACGCTGTCTCTGACGGCAGCCCTGACCTCTTGCTCCATCGTGGACATCCACTACGACAGCATCCTTGAGGAGCTTTTCCCCTTTGAGGGCACCTTCTCCGAGGAGGAAAGTACGGAGCCGGGCAGCACCTCCGCCGCCGACACGGAACCGGAATCGGAAACCGAAAAGGACGTGCCCATTTATGAATATACCGGCCTTGAGGAGGCGAAGGCGTATCTCGATGAGATAGGCGAGCACAGCTTCGACAGCCAGACGGTGTTTATCAGGACCACCGCCACAGACGAGCTTGGAGTGCTCTTCGTTTCCTCCGACCTCGATGAAAAGGATACGTATTCGGCAAGCGTCTACGAACGCAATCGCATGGTTGAGGAGCGCTTCGCCTGCGAGCTCCACTATGTTGTAACGACTGTGGATCAGATGATCATCGATATCGAAGCAGCCCTTGAAGCGGAGGAATATTACGCCGACCTCCTTGCTGTGACCCAGAAGGAGCTGGCGCTTCTCTATAAGGAAAACTGCCTATATAATCTACGACAGCTGCCGTTCTTCTCTCTTGAGGAGGAATATTTCAATCCCTACGGCGCCGCCGCATTTTCTGCCGGCTACGGCGACTATGGCGTTATCGGCGCGGCAACCGTGAATCCGGACAATATTTCCTGCGTTTATGCGAATCTTGATCTTCTTCGCGGTATATACGAGGGCGATCTTGAGTCTCTCGCCAAGTCCGGTCAGTGGACGTGGGATGAGCTTATGTCCGTTGCTGCCGCAGGGGGACTTTCCACCGGTTATCCTTTGACAGAGGACGGAGGCATCACCGATATCGTCTCCGCGTCCGCGGGGCTTTCCATGGTGGACAACAAACGAAACGAAACTCCCGAGGTGATGTTCCCCGAGGAGGCTCATACGGTTATAGACATTTGCCAACGAATCTTCTCCGAGCTGACCCTTGTAAGCTCGACGGAGGAGAAGGCGGCCATCGATGTATTTCTTGCTGCAGAGACCGCGCTTCACTTAGGCTCCCTTGGAGATATGAACAGGCTTGCCGCTGCCGGCTTCGGCTGGACGGTGCTTCCCGTGCCCAAAACGGCGGCAGAGGACGAATACCGCGCCTTCGTTTCCAACGACACCCTCGTGCTTGCGGTGCCCGTTAACACGGTCGATCCTGACGGCGCGTCGGTGCTTCTGCGCGCAATGTCTGCGGCATCCATGGGCTATCTGCGCGACGCCTACGTTGACTATCATCACTATAATACGGTGAGCCACAGCGGCGTGCTCCCGCTTATCGAGCTTGTGTACGGAACGCCCTTCTTCTGCTTCGACAAGGGGCTGGGCACCGTCAGCGAAAGGATCACGGCATCCACCTTCGAGCTTATAAGAGAAGCCATTCTCGATCCGGAGATGAACGTGGAAAAGCAGTTCGGCAAACTGGATAATAAGGCAAACGATAAGCTTGAAGACTGGTTTGCGCCCCGTAACTGAATAAAGAAAAATAACCCCGCAACCGAAGCTGCGGGGTGTTTTTTTATGTGAGAAAATTGAATCTGCCGTAGCAGTAAAAATGATCCTGCCAGTAATCGATGCTGAGAGAAACGTATGAGATCGGGTCGCCGCAGTGGAGCATTTTTCCGTTTCCAACGTAAAAGCCCACGTGGCTGACGCCCTTTGTGTCATATGTGCCGGTGAAGAACACAAGGTCGCCCGGCTGCACTTCGCTGCTGCTTACCTTTGTGCAGATGGAATAGAGGGTCTTGGAGGATTTGCGTCCGATGCTCCATCCGTTTCCGCAGTTGTTCACAACGTAGGAAATGAATCCTGAGCAGTCGAAGCCGGTGGCGGGTGTGGAGCCGCCCCAGGTGTATTTCTTGCCAAGATACTTTTCTGCTTCGTTTATGAGGTTTTCATACTGCTCCGCAGTCATGGCAGCGGGGAAGGGCGTTTCCTCGGGAACCACCGCTTCGGGCTCCGTTTCCGTTATCTCCGCATCGGTTTCGGTTTTCGTTTCCGACTCGGTCTCGGTCTCGGTTTCGGTTTCCGTGGTCACGGATTCCGACTCCGTAGTTTCGGGCTCGGGCTCCGTAGTTTCGGGCTCGGGCTTCGTAGTTTCAGGCTCGGGCTTTGTGGTCTCGGGCTCGGGCTTTGTAGTTTCGGGCTCGGGCTTTGTAGTTTCGGGCTCGGGCTTCGTGGTTTCAGGCTCGGGCTTCGTGGTTTCAGGCTCGGGCTTCGTGGTTTCAGGCTCGGGCTTTGTGGTCTCGGGCTCGGGCTTTGTGGTCTCGGGCTCGGGCTTTGTGGTCTCGGGCTCGGGCTCCGTTGTGACGGTGCCGTCTTCGTCGATGCTGTCTGCGTACTCGGACATCATAGCGTTCACGGCTTTGATGATCTTGTTATAAAGCTTCGTGGACGAATCGTAATAGCTTGCGTCGGCAAGGAGCACGAATATGTAGGTCCTGTCGCCGTAAACGATGCCGCTGTCGTTGTAGCTTTCGTCGTTCCAGCCTGCCTTGTTTGCGGTTTTCAGTGAAAGGGCGTCCTTGAAAAAGTGCTTATAATCGATATTCAGGAAAAGGTCGTAGAGCCACTCGCCTGTGTCGGAATCGTTTCTGTAGTTGTATATCTGTTTCCAGACGAGAGCGAAGTCTGCAGGCTTCACCTTAGGCCATCTGGACGATGAGATGGTGCAGGACCCGGCGCCCAATGACTTCACAAACTTATCGTATCCGCTGCGTCCGAAGGTGCGTACCAGCATGTAGTAGCCCTCGTTATCGCTTTTCTTGACCGTGTATTTGATAACGTCGCGGAGGGAGTATTCGGTGCCGAAGGCGGATTTTCCGATGGTGCCGTTGCGGTGCACGGCATCTGCCTCCGTGTAAACGATAACGTCGTCGAGGGAGGCCTCGCCCTTATCGATAAGGGTGCATACGTAATATACGTACGCGGCTTTTATGATGCTGGCACTTTCGAATCTCGTTTTTGCGTTGTAGGAAAGGGTCATCCCCGTTTTGATGTCAACGGCGGTGAAGCCCACCTTGTAGCCGTAGTTCTCGAGGGCATCGTAAAGTGCCGTGAGAGCGTCGTCGGAGGGAACGTAATCGCCCTTTACCGAAAGCTCGCCGAGAACGGTCTCGGGAAGCTCGGTCTCAGTTTCAGTTTCAGTTTCGGTTTCGCTTTCACCTTCGGTGTCGGTGACCGTTTCGGTGTCGGCTTCCGTGTCAGTACCGTCTTCGGTGTCCTTGTCTGTTTGCGATTCGGTTTCCGTTTCACTGCCGTCACCGGGAGGCGGATAAACCGAATCCTCGGTCAGTACGGTGTCGCTGCTCTGATATCCGCTTTCCGTGCCGGTGGCGTCCGTGTCGGTGGGGGCTCCTTGCCGGCTGAGGCAGAGCGCAGTGACCGTTGCCGCGATAATGATAACGGAGGCAAGCACCGTCAGCCACACCACCGCGGGCACGGAGGAAAGCCGCTCCTTTATGCTTTGGGTATTTTGATTTTTGTTTTCTTCCATTCTGATTGCGGTAAAAACGGGCTGACTTTTACATCAGCCCGAGATAGCTTTTGATCTTATTCGGGTTTTTCTTCTGAGCGAAGCTTTCTTATCTCTTCAATGAAGGTCTCCATGTCCTTGAATTCTCTGTGGACGGAGGCAAAGCGCACGTATGCCACAGGGTCCTCGTGCTTCAGCCTGTCGAGCACCATCTCTCCAAGGTCTGCGGAGGAGATCTCTCTGTTCAAAGAACCGTTGAGGGCGGCTTCGATATCGTTTGCGATAAGCTCAGCCTTGACGGGGCGCTTTTCGCAAGCCTTGATGATTCCCACAAGAAGCTTATTTTTATCGAACAGCTCCTTGGAGCCGTCTCTCTTTATAACGACGGGATGAACGGTATCAACAACCTCGTAGGTGGTGAACCTGCGCTGGCACTGAAGACACTCGCGGCGACGTCTGATACTTGAAAAATCACTTGCGGGTCTTGAATCTACGACCTTGCTTTCGGGATATCCGCAAACGGGACATTTCATAAGTTGACCTCCGGCTCCTGTGAAGAGAGTAGTTTTATCGTTGGTTTTACGAGACGACATACCTCGCTTCATACATTATAGCACATATTTTGCCGAGTGCAAACAAAAAAATCGCATATTTTATAAATCTTATATGGATGGAGTGGGCCATCAGCTATTGACCGAAGTCGATTTTTGGGGTATAATAAACTTAATATGTGCAAACTATATCGTTTCTTGCGCAGTACACCGTCGGTGCCCGCGCAGAATAATAAGAGGGACATCTTATGAATAAAAAAATACTCACAGTGCTTTTGCTGATCGCGCTGTTTATACCGTCTTTTGTTGCTATAGGTTATTATTCATCCACGCAGAAGGACCCCAGCGACAGCAAGGTCGTCAGCAAGCTGAAGCTTGAGGACCTGAACGGAACCAAGTGGGAATTCTCCACCGAAACCCCCACCGAGGATTCCGAGGCGATGATAAATCTCTTCCTTGGCATGAGAACGAAAGCCACCGCTGTGGCCGAGCTTCCCGAGGCCATGAAGTCGCAGGATTTCTTCCTCGTCACCATCACAAGCTTTGAGAACAAATCCGAATATAAGTATTACTTCACCACGAGCCCCGACGATGCCTACATCGTTGACTCCGCAGGCCTCGTGTATAAGATTAGCTCCGAGGATGCCTCCGCATTCCTGAAGACGAAGTATTCCGCGTGCCTCTATGGCGGCGCATCCACGCCTCAGCTCATCGTCGGTGAGACTTACATCACCCCCGCATCCTGGGTGTGGAACTATACCACCTATGACGGAACCTTTGCTCCCCTCGATACGACGGGTATGACCTCCGAGGAGGTGCTCACCTGCGTTATCGACGGCGGATTCGACATTGGATTCTCCAGCATGCCCGATTACGTGAAGATCACCGTCAAGGACGGCGAAAACGTGATCTTCTCCGATTCCATCGAAAACATCGGCTCGCTCTCCCTCGGCAACGCCGATAACTTCACCGTTGACGTAAGCGCTGAATGGTATCAGTCGGCAGACAAGAGCTACTACGGCTCCGCCACCTACACCTTCATCGGCGATATCGTCGATCCCGCTGTGTTCTATCTGGGACAGACCACCGTTGAAAACGGCAAGTTCGTCTGCATCGGCGGCAAGAACGTGGACGACGTTTCCAAGATCGCATTTACCTCCGAGCCCTCCATCAATTTCACACCCAAGTTCTTCGCAGAGGGCGAGTATGTGTACGCGCTGGTGCCCATCAGCTACGAGCTTGAAAGCGGCTCCGAGCAGAACCTCACCTTCACCATCACCTACGGAACCACGGTCCAGACGATGAATCTGACCGTTACTCCTTATAAGTACGGCTCCAGCTCCAGCAGCATCTCCAAGGCCACTGAAAAGGCGACCTACACCGAGGAGGCTATCGCAGAGGCAGAGACCGTTCTCCGCACCATTGCAAATAAGGAGGTCCTCTCCGCTCACGCATTCGAGGGCACCTTCCTTGAGGACGTTGTGGGCAAGGGCTCCACAGATAAGATATCTCCCGGCTTCGGCCGCTTCATCACCGTCAGCGAAACGGGCACCAAGTTCCGTCACACGGGCTGCGACTATAACGTTCCCAAGGGAACCGAGGTCTACGCCGTTAACGCAGGACAGGTCGTATACGAGGGCTACCTCACGACCACCGGTTATATCGTCGTTGTGGATCACGGCTGGGGTCTTAAGAGCTGGTACTGCCACCTTTCCGAAAACTCCGTTAAGGTTGGCGACACCGTTGCAAAGGGCGACGTTATCGGCCTTTCCGGCGACACCGGCTTTGCGGCAAAGAACCGCACTCACGTTGGTCTTACCGTATTCGACGTACCGGTTTCCATTTATAAGCTTTGGGATACTCCCGTTGAGATCCCCTCTATGGAATAAAACAAGCGAAAACGCTCCCGCTTTGCCGGGAGCGTTTTTTGTTATTTTATTTGCCCGTGAGCTTTCAAAAAATATTTTCAAAAATTCTACAGAATTCGCTTGACAATCAAGTGACTGCGTGCTATAATCAAATCAAGGTGAAAGAACCGGACTAAATTTTCGAAAGGAGGAACCGCTATGTTAGAGTATATGCCTTACGTATGGACGTTTTTGCTCATTCTGAGCGTTTTGGTCGAAGCAGCAACGGCAACGCTTACCACCATATGGTTTATGCCGGCAGGCTTTGTTTGCCTGATCCTGTCCATTTTCAATGTCCCGCTTCCCGTGCAGATCGTAACCTATATCGTCCTCGGCGCTGTAGCCCTGCTGCTTTCGAAAACGGTGTTCAAGGATAGGCTTTCCGCAAAGGAAAAGGTACCCACAAACGCAGACCGTATCATCGGTCAGGCTGCCGTCGTCACCGCCGACATCGATAATGATGCGCCCGCGGGAGAGATCTCCGTTGCCGGTCAGCACTGGACCGCCCGCTCGGAAAACGGCGACCGTATTGCCACCGGAGAAAAGGTGACGGTGCTCCGCATCGAGGGCGTAAAAGCCATCGTCATAAAGTGACAATAATCCACACATTAACTGAAAAAGGAGAAAGATCATGTTATTAACCAAAGCAGCTCTCATTTCGGATGGAGGAATCGCAGCTCTCATCATTATCGCAGCCGTTCTTTTCATCATCATTATCAGCAATATCAAGATCGTGCCTCAGGCACGTGCATGCGTTCTCGAGCGCCTCGGACGCTATCACACCACCTGGGACACGGGTATCCACTTTAAGTTCCCCTTTATCGATCGCATCGCAAAGAACGTGATCCTCATGGAGCAGGTGGCAGACTTCCCGCCCCAGCCCGTTATCACCAAGGATAACGTAAGAATGCAGATCGACACCGTCGTATTCTATCAGATCACCGACTGCAAGCTTTATGCATACGGTCACATCAACCCCATCGCCGCTATCGAAAACCTCACCTCCACCACTCTCCGTAACATCATCGGTGAGCTTGATCTCGACGCGACTCTCACCTCCCGCGACGTTATCAACGTGAAGATGAGATCCATCCTCGACGAGGTTACCGATCCCTGGGGTATCAAGGTAAACCGCGTTGAGCTGAAGAACATCATCCCTCCGAGAGAGATCCAGGATGCAATGGAAAAGCAGATGAAGGCGGAGCGCGAGCGCCGCGAGGCTATCCTCAAGGCAGAGGGTGAAAAGAAGTCCTCCGTCCTCGTTGCGGAAGGTAAGAAGGAAAGTATGATCCTTGAAGCAGAGGCTGAAAAGCAGGCTGCTATCCTCCGCGCAGAGGCTATCAAGGAAGCAAAGATCCGCGAGGCAGAGGGTGAAGCCGAGGCTATCCTCAAGATCCAGCAGGCAACGGCTGAAGGTATCAGAATGGTAAACGAATCTGCTCCCGGCAGCGGCGTGATCGCTATCAAGAGCCTCGAGGCTCTCGAAAAGGTGGCAGACGGCCAGGCAACGAAGATCATCATCCCCTCCGAGATCCAGTCTCTCGCAGGCCTTGCAGTTTCCGCATCCGAGCTTATGAAGAGCTAAAGAACGGGCGTAGCTCGTTTTCCGCGGGAATGCGGAAGTATTGAAAACAGAAAAAGGGGCACACGAAACGGTGCCCCTTTTTGCGCAAACGGGAGAATAAATATGGGATTTGAATCGATATTTTTCGTTATGTTTACAGCGGTTTTTGCCTTTGTGATCGGCACTTTCATTTTTACGGTTGTGAAGGATATTGGTCAATGGCACAGAAACAATAATTCTCCCCGCCTGACCGTTCCCGCAACTATCGTGTCAAAAAGGACCAACGTTACTCGTCACCGCAGCACGGGTGCCGGAGGCCATCATTATCATCATACCCATACCACCTATTACGTTACCTTTCAGTTTGAAAGCAGTGATCGGCTCGAGCTGTGTGTTGGCGGCGAAGAGTACGGTATGCTTGCAGAAGGAGATGTGGGCAGCCTGACCTTTCAGGGAACGCGGTACCTTGGCTTTGAACGTTCGTGGTAAAGAGACTGTGAGGAAAGCTTACATGCAAAAAAAGACGGAAATAATCATACCGCAAGACGTGAAAAAGCACGTTGGCAAACGTATCGCAAGGCGCGTCGTAAAGACTGCCGCTATCGTGTGCTTCACGCTTTTCGCCCTCGCCTGGTACGCGGCGGAATTCTGGACGAAGGTCCGCCTGTGGACGGTGCCGGTGTATCTGGGGGTCCTCGTTGCCGTGTACTTCCTGTCGGGAATTCCCGAACTTCTGAAGGACAGAACGTGGGCAGGTGTTATCAGAGATGTGAAGGTGGCCACCACCCTCCGCTCCCCGGGCGGCACACGTAACCGCTACTGGGTTAACACCGTTTACGTGGACGTTGAAACAGAGGATGGAAGGCTTGAGCGGTGCGTTGCCTTTGAGGGCAGGGCAGACGACTCCCGCGACGGAGTGGCCCTTTCCTTTTACCTGAAGAATTACCGCCCCGGCGTGAGCATCATTCACATCCGCGGCGCGGAATATTATCAGATCGACCCGGACAACAACCCCGACACTATGAACTGTGTCGTTTGCGGCTACGATAACGAGGAGGGCGTGGAGGTCTGCGAGACCTGCGGACATACGCTCCGCCTCATCAAAAAAGACGAAACCATGTGGTTTTAATCAAAGTGGGAGGGGAAGATGGATCGTGTTAGTTTAGCGGACCGCGTAAAGTATTTTTTCTATACGCTTATATCAAGGATAGGTGCCTTTGCCGTTATGATGATCCTTGTTTACGTTTGGTCCGAGATCGTGATGACGCGCATTTTCAAAATTACGGAGCTATCTATCGCAACTGTTGGTGCATATCTGATAATCATCGTTGCATGGACGATAGTTCCGGCAACGATCATGAAGATGTTGATCAAAAACGTTCCGTTTGATTTTTACGAAAAAGAAGTTCCTGATAAGAAAACGCAGCTTAGTGATTTTCTTTTGTATGCTTTACCCGGCGAGATCATCTGGACGATACTAAGGATCATACCCTTTGGATTCTATGTCAATTATAAATTCGGTCAGCTTTTGGCATATCCTTCATTTGTGTTGTTTGATTCGTTATATATTTCACCTTTGGGACTGCACGACCGTATATTCAACAAGCTTCAGTACACGGCAACGGATTTCCTTGTGTATGGAATCTTTGATGTTCTCTTGAGCGCATTGCTGATTTATTTGTACTATAGGGGATATAAAAAGCTTGCTGCTGAACAGGAAGAAACACTCCGTAGAAGAGAAGAAAAGTATAAAAATACACAGTACTTCTGATAAAGGAGAAAGCTATGACACACGATGACAAAATAATCAATCGAGATTTTTATTTTGAACGCGAAGTTACAAGGCAAGACAAAATAAAATTTATGGGCATCACCGTTATCTCAAACGCCGCTACGTTTTATATCATCACACTTGTGGCGCAGCTTTTGTCTATCATGCAAGGCATGGCGCTGCACGTGCTTTTGCAGGCGTTGACGCTCATTCCCATTGCCATCATTTTGCCGTGGATACTGACGACAAGAGCTTTGCGTCATATAGTCACAAGGTTTTATTCTCTTTCCGACGATCTGAATAAGTGGTATGTGAAAGCTATTTCAATAGCGGCATTGGGTGAAGCCGTCAGGTTCGTGGTTGGACTTTTGCCAACTGTGTATACCAAATATGGACTAATCACATCTCCTGTGACCTATCATTTATATTCAATTTTATATGTCGTTCCGCTGGGAAAATATGATCAGATCGTTGCAGGACGCGAAGCCACACCGATGGATACGGCGGTGTTTTTGCTGATCTATATTCTATATTTTGCTTTATATGAATTTGCTTTTTTGAAAAAGTTCAAAAAAGAGATTTTGAGAAACAAAAGGATGCTCGAAGGATCACTTATGGAACGAAAAAAGTTAGACGATATGTATAAAAACAGATTGAATTATTGACGGAGGAAATTATTTGGCTATGCAGACGATCAAGATCCCAAAAGACATAAAGCGTTACGTTCTGATCCGTGTATTGGCAAGAGTGACCGTTTGCGCATTGCTTCTCGCGGCGGTGATCACGGGCGTGACGATGAACCTTGACGCAATACTTGAAAAGGGCACGTCCTACGCCGTGATCATGTATGCTCTCCCGTCGCTGATCGTGCTTATCGTGACGGGCGTCCCTGTGAAGCTGATAGATTCAACCTGGTGCGGCGAGGTTGTTGAGCACAAAACGAAAACGGTCATTCAAAGTAAAATGAATGGTGCCAATTATAAGACGGGCTTTGACGGCTACGGCTCAAAAATGTCGGAATACCGACACGTGCTCACGGTGATAGTGAAGCTTCAGAACGGTATGAAGGTCTCCTTCACCGCCTGCGATACCACCGACGCCGATATCTTTGAATCATTTATTTCCGATTACAGAGTGGGTACCCGTGTGCTCCACGTGTACGGAACGAAATATCTTCAGGTGATAAGCGACAGCGATGTGGTGAAATGCGTTATCTGCGGAGAAGAAAACGAAAAATCCGACAGAGTATGCGACAAATGCAAGCATTCCATATTGTTGACGGAAGATGTGGGAGAAAATTATGGATCATAAGCTTTTCAAAAGGCTGGTGCACTGGACGGCTGGACTCTTCATCGTTCATTTTGTTTCGATGTTCACCTATGCGATGACGGTTTCAAACGTGTTCGCGCACCTGTATCTCGATCAGATGAAGGTGCCGGCGCTGATGCTGCTCGCCTGCTACAGCCTTTTTCTCCAGAGCTGCTTCACCGCCATCCTCGCCTACAGCGAGACCACGTACGTCGAATATCGGTACGCAATGCGTGATGCCTTAAAGGCGGGAGAGTTTTCGATCGCGGGCGAGCTCAAAAGGTGGCTGCTCAAGGAATCCCTCTTCAAAGCCGGGATATACGTTCTGTTTCAGATACCATATGCCATCGTAAACGCGGCGGGCGTAGGCTTTTTGTCCCCTTCGCTTGCTAAGTTCATGGATTTTTACGCAATGGATTCGTTTTTCTATTTTCTTACCCACGTGCCTTTTTTGGCGATGCTTCTCAAAGGCTTGACTTTCGGCATCATAAACATTATATTTACGGTAGTTGTCATCCTTTTCGCCAAGAGAAACGTGGAAGATTCAATGCTTTGATCCCCATATCGGGGACGACTGATATAAGGAGTTACTTATGAAAAAAGAGATCTTCAGAAAATGTGTTAAATGGGTGGGAGTTCTCGCTCTTGCGCATATCATTTCAATGTTTGCATACGGCCTTTTGCTTTCAAACGCCGTTACCTATATGTGGCTCGACGCGCCCGGGCGCGCAATGCTGACCCTCATCGGATTCAACGTTTTCGTTGATGCATTCCTTATCGCGCTGATATCGAAATTTGAAACTTCCTACATTGAATACAGGACCTCCATCAAGGAGGCGCTTCGCAACGGGGAGTTTTCCGTCATCAAATATCTGAAGGAAAATATTCTGAAGGAGACCCTTCTGAGAATGGCGGTCGGTGTAATATTCCAGATACCGTATATGATCTTCTTCTCCATCTTCGGCTTCGCTTTCGGCGGCGCTATGGGCATCGAGCAGTTTTATATCATGGATTCGGGCTTCTATCTTCTCACAGGCTCCGCTATCCTCGGCGTGATACTGAAGGTGCTTGTGTTCGGTATCGTGAATGCCGGTGTCAGCGTGATCTTCCTGGTGCTCACCAGAAAGAACGTTGAGGAAACCATGGTGAGATAAAGAATCCCGCGAAGGAAAAGCTATAGGGAGGCACACAAATGAAGGAATATAAAATGATCGAGACCTCAAAGTGGCGCGCGGAAGAAACCATGAACGCCATGGCAAGGCAGGGATGGAGAGTGGTGTCCGTGACGTATTGGAACGTCTGGACGATCAAGCTTCTCATAACCTTCGAAAGAGATATATAACAAAAAGAGAGCCTTCGGTGAAGGCTCTTTTTTTATTAAAGCTTTTGAAAGAAGAGGGGGAGTTTCCCTCCGGATCAAGCTCACATGATCACTTTTCATTAACGGCCGAGAGGGCGTTGATGGGGGTGCCAAGCTCCGTGAAGCGGCGCTCGTATTCGGTCACGACGTTGCCCTCGTTCCATTCACTTGCGTGAAGGTCGCGGGTGTGCCAGGAAAGCTTGAAGGGGGATTCGGGAAGCTCTTCAAGGGTGAAATCGAAGAGGATCACGTTGTCGGTCTTCTGGTTGAGAGTGCCGCCGCGGGCGAGAATACGGGAATAGATCGCCAAAAATCCGCGATAGGTAAGGCGGCGCTTGTAGTAGCCCTTCTTGGGCCAGGGGTCGCTGAAATTAAGATATATCGCCGAGAGTGAGTCGGGGGCGAACCACTCCTTCGCATTCTGTGCATTGCCGATGATGAAGCGCACGTTATCGGGCAGGGTGGGGTCCTCCGCCATCTGCGCTGCGCGCTTTTCGAGAGCGAAAAGCATAACGTCGGAAACTCTTTCAACGGCGTAGAAAAGGCGGTCCGGGTGTTTTTTTGCCATGCCGCAGACGAAGTCTCCCTTGCCGCATCCGAACTCAACGCACACGGGAAGTCCGCGAAGCTCCTCGGGGAAGGGCGCGTACACGTCGGCGAAGGTCTCGCTTGCGGGATCGTTTATAAGAAGGGACGCACATTTATCAATTCTGATTTGTGAATTCTTTTTTTTTCGCATTCTCATATTGAATTTTATCCTTATTTTTGGTACAATATTATGTGTTTTTGTGTGAGCGTGCAAATGCGCTCCGTGTAAGACACAGTATACCACAAAAAATCGCTTTTATCTACACTGAACTCTTAAAAAGGGGGTGGAAATTTGGATAAAAATAAATTGATCGCAGTTCTGGCGTACAAGCTCGAAGAGAGCGGTATCGCAAGAGATGCTGCGGTCGCAGAGGCGAAAGCATTCGTAGGCTCCCTTTCCGATGCGGAAGCCGATAAGATAGTTGCCCTCGTCGGCAATGAAGCTATGATGGACCGTATCGCGGCAACGCTTAAAAGAAAAGCTGAAAGCCGCGCAGCCAGATCCGCAACTGCCCGTAAGCCCGCAGATCCTGCGGCAGAGCCCAAAAAAGCAGAGGTGAACGCAGTCCAGCCCGCACACAGCGAGCCTAAGCCCGCAGCGGAGATCTCCGCACCTGCCGAAAGGCCCGTTCCCGCACCCGTGCAGGCGGCGCCGGTGCAGTCCGCACCCGTGCAGGCAGCACCCGCAGCGGTGAGACCTGAGCAGGCACCCGTTGCCCAGCCTCAGCCTGTGCGCCGTCCTCAGCCTCAGCAGGGAAACGTGCCCGCAGCTCCTCAGAACGCGGCGCCCATGAGAAAAAACGGCAGCGGCGCGCCCGTACGTCCCCGCGGTGCAGGACCTAAGCCCGCACCTAAGGCTCAGGGACAGAATGCCCAGAGCGGACGCGAAAAGAGAAACGATAAGAAGCTCATATACAGACCCGACCCCAACGCAGACTATAAGAAGTTTTACATCATTTTCTGGTGTACCTCTCCCATATGGATCTTCCTCGGTCTTGCGGTACTCACGCTGTTCCTCCTCACCATCGGCGCCCTTTGCGTGTCGATCATCCTTCTGATACTCGCTCTCGTTGCGGGTGCTGCGGCAGGAACCGTGCTCTCTCTTGTCGGTATCGTATACGGCGTAACGCAGCTGTTCAATTATGCGCCTATCGGCCTTTACGAGATCGGTCTTGGCCTGATGATAGGCGGTGTCACGATGTTTGTGGGAATTATTGCTTATAACGTTGCTATAAGACTGATCCCCTTTATCATCAAGCAGCTGTTCACCCTTCTCACGTACCTCTCCCGCAAGTGCGTGGAGCTTTACTTCTATGTGAAAGGAGCGTGCGCTGATATATGAAACCCACGTCAATGATATTCATCGTCGTTGCTCTTATCATCGTTCTTTGCGGCTGGCTCACCTGCAAAAAAGCAGAGGAGCGCGCCCTTGAAGAGGGAATCGAGATCTTCAATCAGACCCTTGACAGCGAAGACAATACCGTCAACACCGTGGTTTTCGGTGAGGGCGAGATCTACAATAAGCTTGAGTTCGTTATCGACGAGGCCGACGTTTACATTTACGGCGGCACCGCAGAGCCCTACATCGAGCTTTACAATTTCGACGAAGGTACATACACGCTGACGACCTCCAACAGAAACATCGCCATAAACACGATGATAGATTTCATGTCTGTGATCAAATTCTGGGAATCCGGCTTCAGCTTCAACGGCCTGCGCAATTATATCAAGCGCGGCGCTTCCGATGAGGTCCTCGTTTCCAAGAAGATCAACGTGTATCTCCCCACCGACGGCGACCTTAACGTTATCAACATCAACGTAAACAAGGGTAACGTCTACGTGGCAAACTTCGATACCTCCATCGACGTGTCTGTGACACTGGGTGAAGGTAACGCGGTATTCACCTCGGTGAAGACCACCTCTTACATCAAAACGGATATCACGAAGGGAAGCCTTTATCTGAGTGATGTGGCCGTTGACACCCTTGAGGCTGCTATGAAGGCGGGCGATATCAACGCCGCAAACTTCAGCTTCAATAACGTCAGCGTTACCGGTGCTGCCACCAACGTGAGCATCACCACTCCCGCTGTTCTTGAATTCTACGATATGCACCTTTCCGCGAGAAACGGCACTGTGAGCGTAAGCGGCGAGAATTTTGGCGACAGCTATAATTTTGAGTCCTCCGCTGCGGGAGACGCTACCGTGCTCATCACCGTTACCGAGGGTAATGTTATCGTGAACCACGAGATACCTCCCGTTTCCGACGAGGTCGGCCCTGAGGGCGACGGCACCGAAACGGAAGGCACCGAAACGGAAGGCACAGCCGACACCGAGACCTCGGGCGAGGGCGCGGAAGGCTGATACAGAATAATAAAGCGACTGAAAAGGAAATACCATGAAGCACGTTTATAAAACAAGCGGCACATGCGCCCGCGAGATCGAATTCGAGCTTGACGGCGGCATCGTGCACAACGTAAAATTCCTCGGCGGATGCAATGGAAATCTTAAAGCCATCGCAAAGCTTTCCGAGGGCCAGAGCGCAGAGCACCTTATCGGCCTTCTCCGCGGAAACACCTGCGGCAGCCGCAGCACCTCCTGCGCAGATCAGTTTGCATTGGCTCTTACCGAAGCGGTGGAAGCTGAGTGATGACACAAAATCAATAAAGCGATCCCTATTTATCCTATATTTCATTTATTGAAAGGCAAATAATATGTCAGAGCAGAGATTAATCGGAACAATATCCCGCGGCGTACGCGCTCCCATCATCAGACGCGGAGACAATATCGCACAGATCGTTGCGGAAAGCGTTATCGCAGCTGCACAGAGCGAAGGACTCTCGCTGCGCGAGCGCGACGTTATCGGCATCACAGAGGCCGTTGTTGCAAGAGCTCAGGGCAACTATGCAACGGTTTCTGATATCGCAGCCGATATCAGAAACAAATTCCCCGAGGGAGAGATCGGCGTTATTTTCCCCATCCTTTCCCGCAACCGTTTTGCTATGTGCCTTAAGGGCATCGCAGCAGGCGCGAAAAAGATCACACTTATGCTCAGCTACCCCTCCGACGAGGTTGGCAACCACATCATTTCTCTGGACGAGCTTGATGCTGCAGGCATAAATCCTTGGTCCGACGTTCTCACCGCTGACCGCTTTATCGAGCTTTTCGGTCACCCGAAGCACGAGTTCACCGCAGTTGACTATATAGAATACTACAAGGGACTCATCGAGAGCCAGGGCTGCGAAGCAGAGATCATCCTCGCAAACGACTGCCGCGCTATTCTTAACTATAAGAAGAACGTGCTCACCTGCGATATCCACTCCCGCGCACGCTCCAAGCGCCTTCTCAAGGCGGCAGGCGCCGAGACAGTATACGGTCTTGACGACGTTCTTTCCGCTCCCGTAAACGGAAGCGGCTGCAATGAAAAGTACGGTCTGCTCGGAAGCAACAAGGCAACCGAGGATTCCGTTAAGCTTTTCCCCCGCGACTGCGATCCCATCGTTCGCGATATCCAGCAGCGCATCCTCGATGCTACCGGCGTTAAGGTAGAGGTTATGATCTACGGCGACGGCGCATTCAAGGATCCCGTAGGCAAGATCTGGGAGCTTGCAGACCCTGTCGTTTCCCCTGCATACACCGACGGACTGATCGGTCAGCCCAACGAGCTTAAGCTCAAGTACCTTGCAGATAACGAATTTGCTCACCTTAAGGGTGAAGAGCTGAAGGCCGCTATCTCCGAGTACATCCGCAATAAGGATGAGGACCTCCACGGCAAGATGGTTTCTCAGGGTACCACTCCCCGTAACCTTACGGACCTTATCGGTTCTCTTTGCGACCTGACATCCGGCTCCGGCGATAAGGGCACGCCTATCATCTGGATCCAGGGCTACTTCGATAACTACACAATGTAACCAAAGCAAATAAAAAAGAGCAGTTCTTCGGAACTGCTCTTTTTTTGCTCTTGACAGTCTTATTTGGAAAGTCTGTTTGCAACGTCGTAGAGATTTTTCAGGTATGCGCGCTTTTCGTTGCATATCTGCTGCATCTCGGTGATGTCGGCCAGGGAGTAGGGCTTGAGATCGCCGTCCTTCAGCTTGCCCTTGTACATCTGGTCGAGACGGAGGGCGTAGGTGATATCCATGGGCTCGATCTTACCGTTGCTCTCGCACATAACAAGGTTGCTGTCGCCTGCGAGAAGGCATTCAACAGCCTTGTCTGCCATGCGGGTGGCGAGCATTCTGTCACGGAGTGTGGGGGAGCCGCCGCGGAGCACGTGACCGAGACGTGCAAAGCGGGTCTCAACACCGGTCTTTTCGGGAATGAGCTTTGCAAGGCGCTCGGAATAGTCGCCGAGTCCCTCGGCAACGACGATGATGTAGTGGCGCTTGCCGCCGTCGCGTCCGATCTGGATCTTTTCGATAAGCTCTTCCTCGTTGAAGGGGATCTCCTTGATGGCGATGCCGATGGCACCTACGGAGATGCCCACCTCAAGGGCAATGTAGCCGGCGTCACGTCCCATAACCTCAACAACGTTTGCACGTGCGTGAGATTCGCAGGTGTCGCGGAGACGGTCGATCATGGAAAGACAGGTGTTTGATGCGGTGTCGAAGCCGATGGTGTAGTCTGTGGAGGTGATATCGTTGTCGATGGTGGCAGGAATGCCAATGGTGGGGATGCCCTGAGCCGTCAGGTCAACGCCGCCTCGGAAGGTACCGTCTCCGCCGATAACGATAATGCCGTCGATGCCGTTTTCGCGGCAGGTCTTTGCAGCCGCCTGCTGACCCTCAAGAGAGCGGAAGCGGTGGCAGCGGTCGGAATAGAGGACGGTGCCGCCCTCGTTAAGGATACCGGAAACGTCACGGTATGAGAAGGTCTTCATTTCGTTGTCGATAAGGCCGCGATAGCCCTTATATATTCCCACGACCTCAACGCCGCGCTCGATAGCGGAACGTGTAACGGCACGCACTGCAGCGTTCATTCCGGGGGCGTCGCCTCCCGATGTAAGTACACCGATTCTTTTATCTTTTGCAAAAAGATAAACATAAGCCGGACTTGAACCGTTGACCGAAATTATCTCATTCATATGAGATTCTTCAAAAATTTCAACAACACCGCTTAACGCAAACATATCGTAAACAGGTTTGAAATCATCATCGCTCATATTGTCAGAAGGACAGATAGCGGTCGCACCCTTAGATAAAAGCAAAGGAGTATTCGGCATAACTCGTACAACCTTTACGTCCTGTTTAAGCTGTTCACGAACAAAGT
>JAZMZX010000127.1:0-52275 GCA_045586225.1 Eubacteriales bacterium | reverse complement strand
CCGAGGAGGGCGAGGTCTTCTGGGCAGACATAGACTCGCTTCCCTCCATGCCTCTGGCAAGCGATATGGAGGATATGCTGAAGATTTTCCTTCGCGACGACTATAGCGAGTTTTACTACTACCGTGACGGCGGCGAATGGAAATACGAGCTGAAATAATAAAACGCTGTGAGCATCGCTCACAGCGTTTTTTCGTCAGAACATAAATATAAGGTAAAGAAGTATCACGCAGACACCCACAGCCGTTGCGATGAGCGCATAGGAGAAGTTGTCTGTGAGGCCTGAGGAAAGAAGGCTCCACTCTGTGTGGAATGCCTCCGCGATGGGATTCGGCCTTTCGCTGCGCTTCACGTCGGATGCGCGGAAAACGGTGCGGCGCAGGAGGTATATCACTGCGTCAAGTGCATCGGAAAGGGCGTGTGCCACCGTTATGAGGGCAGCCTTACCGAAACGGTAAAGGGCGCCTGTGATAACGTTTTCACCGAAGAGGCGAAGGATATATCCCATCAGTGCGGTGACGGCATTGATAAGCGGCACGTACACAAGCTTTTCAAGCTCCGCCCACGCAGGCACGATATCCACATACTTGCCCTTACGCCTTGTGACGGTGCGGACAAAGAGGAAATAAACCAGCGCGCCCACAGTGACGGTGACGAGGGCTCCCTTCAGGCACACCCACTGGAAATAGTGAACGCCGAGGGCAACCTCTCCGCCTGCGAAAGCGGCGGCATTCTTTGCGATGAACTCCGACACGGCGGGGATACCGGTGAAGAGCACGGGCAGACACGCAAGAATGAGCGCTGCCGAGGTAACGGGATCCATGTATTTCTTCTCTGCCCCGTGAGCCTCATTTTCGGGCTTTTCAATGAAAAGTATCACGAAAAGCTTCGTCATATAGGCGAGGGTGCATCCGCCGCCCAGAAGGAAGAGCAGCTCCGCTGCCTTTGCGAAGGGCACCGCATGGACGCATTCGAGAATGGCTTCGTGGATGAGGGTCTTGGCTATGTAGCCGCCCGTGCCGGGGATACCGGCAAGACCGAGACCGCCAAGCAAAAATGCGATGCAGAACATAGGCTTTCCTCTGCCCCAGCCCTTGATGCCGTTAAGGTCAAGCTTGTGGATGTTCATATACATCACGCCTGCGGCGGAGAAAAGTATCAGCTTCATCATGGAGTGATTCAGCATATAGAGAATAACGCCCGTTGCCGCGTGGGAATTGTGATGCCCCAGAATGGATGCGGCGGCAACTCCCGTGAGGATGAAGCCTATCTGCGACATTGATGAGCAGGCAAGCGTGCGCTTCAGATTCACGGAAACGAGAGCCATAAACGCACCGAGAAGGAGCGTGATAACGCCGAATATCAAGAGGATCTTACCCCATTCGACGTTTGCATAAAACATTGTGACGCTTACGGCAACGATGCCATACACACCAACCTTGGTGAGCACTCCGGAAAGAAGTGCAGAGGCGGGAGCAGGTGCGGCAGGGTGCGCTTTGGGCAGCCAGATGTGAAGAGGAAACATACCTGCCTTGGCCGCAAAGCCGAAAAGCAGGCAAAGTCCTGCGGTGAGCTTGGCTCCGTCGGGCATTTCGGCAACCGCAGAAGATATTTCGTCAAGTGCGAGGGTACCCGTGTGCTTATAGAGAAAAAGGAGACCCAAAAGCAGGACCATGCCGCCGAACACCGCCGTTGCAAGATACGTTTTCGCGGCGGAAAGCGCCGCTTCCGTTTCGTCGTGAAGCACCCACACAAAGGAGGCAAAGGACACCACCTCAAAGAAGATGAAGGTGGTTGCAAGGTCCTTTGAAAGGAACACGCCGAGGGTGGCGCCGAAGGTCAGCAGATAGAAAAAGAGGAAGCGGGGGCGGTTTTTATAGTGGGCGAAGTATTCGGGCAGAAGCGCCGAGGTGATAAGCCACATAAACGAAGCCACAAGCGCATAAAGGGAGCGGAAGCCGTCCAGCCCCAGCGCAAAGGTAGCGGCACCGCCGCCGACAGTGATGGAAAGCGAAGCTTCACGGAGCCAGAGGACCGCAAATGCGACAGTTTCAACAAGCGCCGTTGCAAACGCCGCCGCATAGGCAAGCTTCAGATTCTTTTTGCCTGCGAAGTAAACGAATACCGACACTAAAACAGGCAATATAACGAGCATAAGAAGGATATAGTTCACAGTGTTCCCTCCTTCAGCAAAGTCCGCCGGCTATTTTGGAGCAAAGCTCCACGATATAGCCCGATGAGAAGCCGAGAACAACGTTCACGACGGCGAATATCACCATAGGTATGCACATACCGACAGAATCCTTCCCTTCAGCGCGATGCACGATGGCGCCGTTTTCGTCTCTCTTGGGCCAGAAGGCACGCACTGCAGGAGAGAGCGAGTAGACCGCGCAGAGCATGGCGGAAACGAGAAGCGCCGCCGCACCGATAACGGAAAGGGTGGTGTTTGCCTCGATGGCGGCAGACACCAGCTGCCACTTTGAAACGAAGCCCGAGGTGAGGGGGATACCCGTCAGCGCAAGCGCTGACACCGTGTAGCACACGAAGGTGACGGGCATCTTGTAGCCAATCCCGTCAAGCTCGTAGACGTAGGCCTTGTCCGTTTGCTTCATAAAGGCACCTGCGCACAAGAATGCGTTCATTTTGATGAATGCATGGAAGAGCATGTGGCAAAGACCTGCTGCGAAGCCTGCTTCGGTGTAAAGAAGCACACCGATAAGGATATAGGAAAGGTTGCTGACTGTGGAATACGCAAGTCTGCGCTTGAAATGGCGCTCACGCACCGCAAGGACTGCGGCGTAAACCGTGGTGATAATGGCAAGAACAAGGCCGATATCGCCTGCAACGGAGCTGCTGATGCAGTCTGTGCCGAAATTATAATATATCATTCGCATTATTGCGAAGATGCCTGCCTTGACGACTGCAACGGAATGGAGAAGCGCCGTGACGGGAGTGGGAGCAACGGATGCAACGGGGAGCCATCCGAAGAAGGGGAAAAGGCACGCCTTCACGCCGAATCCAACGAGCATAAACAGGAATATCACGTGGAGCAAAAGGTGTGAGCCTCCCTCGGGAAGAGTGAGTCCGCCGAGAACGAAATCCGTGGAGCCAAAGGCTGAGGTGACGACGACGATGCCAACGAATGCAAGCGCCGCGCCTCCCAGCTGGTATGCCGCGTATATGCGGCCTGCATGCATATCCTTTTTCTCGCAGCCGTGAATGACAAGAGGAATGGTGGATATGGTGAGCATTTCATAGAAGAAATAGAGGGTGATGAGGTTTCCTGCCGTGGAGATGCCGCCCGTTGCGGAAAAGGTGAGGATAAGGAACGTATAGAATATGCGGGTGTGCTTTTCACCCTTCATATAGAAGAAGGCATAGAAGGTGACGAACACCGCAAGGGTGGAGGTCATTGCCGCAAAGAACGATCCGAATCCGTCAAGGGAAAGGATTATGGGGAATTCGTTTCCAAAGGAGAAGAGACGAAGCTCGCCCTCGGGGCGGTTCAGTATCAGAAACCACGTTGCCGCCGCATTTGCCGCCATGATAAACAAAACCATGCTGTTTCGCAGGACGGTGGAGCGGGGCTTGAAGCACCATACGACGGTGGCACCGACGATGGGGATGATGATCGGTAAAAGCAAATAAAGTTCGTTCATAGCTTAAAACAAGGGTGCGATGATATCGGAGATCACCGACGTTATCTGTCCGCCGAAAAGGCCCGTCGCAAGAGAAAGAACGGAGAACAGGATCATGGGCACCGTCATCGAAAGGGGCGCCTCGGATACGTCTTCATCGTCCTTCACAGCATCGCTGCCGGGGAAATAGGCGCTGATCACGGGCTTGAGAAGGTAGCCTGCCGTGAGAAGGGCGGAAACAATGAGTGTGAGCGGTGCAAGCACGCTGAATGCAGGGCTTTCAAGCTGAGCGCCGCCCAAAGCCAGCGACCACTTGGACAAAAAGCCCATAAGGGGCGGGATACCGATAAGTGAGAGAGAGGAAACGGTGAAGCACGCCATCGTCAGGGGCATACGTCTGCCGATACCGGAAAGCTGGCTTACGTTTGTGCGTCCCGTTTTATAGATGATAGCGCCTGCCGCAAGGAAGAGAGCATTCTTGGCAAATGCGTGAGCGATCACGTGGAGGAATGCACCGGTGACACCTACCGACGTGAGTGTTGCCAGGCCAAGCATTATATAGGAAACGTTGCTGACGGTGGAATATGCCAGCCTCTTTTTCAGCACCTTTTCACGGTATGCCATGGTGGAGCCCATAACAACCGTTATCATAGCGAGGATGAGCCACGCGTCGGCCACCCACGTGCCGCGGATATAGTCCGCGCCCACAGACCAGAACACGATACGCACAACGGCAACAACGCCCGCCTTTGCAATAATCGCGGAAAGCACCGCAGATGCAGGCGCCGGTGCCACGGGGTGTGCCGTGGGAAGCCAGCCGTGCATGGGATACATGCCCGCCTTCGTACCGAAGCCCAGAATGGCAACGAAAACTGCGATGGGAAGCCACTTGCTGTCGGTGAGAGGAGCGCCGCCGGCAACGAAGCTGCCGCCGGTTGCCGCGTGGATGAAGAAAATTCCGAAAAGCCCCATAAATCCGCCGGCAACGGAATAGAAGAGATACTTCAGCGCAGCGGAGATAGCCTCCTTCGTTCCCGAATGGAGAACAAGAGGCATTGACATGAGGGTGATAAGCTCAAAGGAAAGATACATCGTCACAAGATTGGACGAGAAGCAAAGGGAGATGAGCGCTCCCAGAGAAATAAGATAGAATGCGAAGAATCTGTCGTCGTGGCCTTCGTGCTTGATATAAGTGAAAGCATACACCATAACGAGGACCCATGCTGTCATAAACACGGAGGCAAACACCTTTGCCATACCGTCAACGGCATAGGAAACGTGGAGTCCCTCCGCCATTGAGAAAAGAGTCCATTCCCCGCCCTTCACCATGAAAAGCACGGTGACAGCGCAGGTGATGGCGGTGGCCGCTGAAACGTAAACGCGGCGGGATATATCGTTCAGCCTGAAAAGCGGCAAAAGTGCGCCTGCCAGGGCTGCAAAAAGTATCGGAATAATTATCATGATTCAAATTCCTTTCCGATTGATCAAGAAAACATTGAAAGTCCCATCGTGAGGATATCCGCTATGGGCTGTGCATTAAGCCCCAGATAAAACATCACGAAAACGAATCCGAGAGAAGAAACAAGAAGTCCAACGTCACGCTTGGGATGCACCACCTCAAGAGGCGCGCTGACGGCAGCTTCTTCGTGATAGATGGCACCGTGAGTCGTGGGGGTGTATATACGGATAACCGTACGTATGAAATAAAGAGCATTGAGCAGCGTGCTTACGGCAAGGGCGGTCAGCACCACTATCTCAACGATGCCGCGGTGCTCCGTTGATGCAACTGCGAAATAGAGCTTTGCCGTGAAGCCCGCAAGGGAGGGCACGCCCGTCATCGAAAGTGCCGCGACCGTAAACATAATTCCCGCAAGCCTGTGATTATGGGCAGAGCCCTGCAGGTCGTGGAACACGAGATTATCGTCGGAGACCTCAGAAAGCCTTGCACCCGAAAGGAAGAGCAGCGGCTTGGTGAAGGAATGAGCGAACATCTGAAAAAGCGCCGCCATGAAGCCCGCCTCACCTCCAAGTCCTATACCGACGAAGATATATCCTATCTGAGCGGCAGAGGAATATGCTATCATTCTGTTCAGGTGACGGGAATGCATAGCGGAGAATGAGCCGAATATCATTCCGAAAAGTCCGAAGATCAGAAGGATATGCCGCGCGGTAACAAGCGCCTCTGTTTCGAGACCCACAACGCGATACATTATCTTTATGAGAAGAAAGATATAGCCCTTGGAAACGATGCCGGAGAGCACGGCGGAGGATGCGGGAGTTGCGCAGCCGTAGGTGTCGGGCATCCAGGTGTGGAAGGGGAAAAGACCGGCCTTGATACCGAGGCCTGCGCAAACGAGGCCAACGGTAACCGTGAGAGGGAGCGAATATTCGCCCGTTGCGTCGAGTATGGCGGTGCGGTCACCGATATACTCCATGAGAAGATGGCCGGTGATGCCGTAGAAAAGCGTGATACCCAAAAGGAAAAGACCCGATCCCAGAAGATTCAGGATCATATATCTGGTTGCGGCAAGCGCTGTACGTCCGGACTTTCTGATAATGAGAAGCCCGCAGGATGCAAGGGTCATTATCTCAAGGAAAACGTAGCCTGTAAAAAGGTCGTTCGTGTAGGCGAGGGCCATAAGCGCCGCGCCGATAAGATTCAAAAGAAGGCAATAAAGATTCTGCTTCTGCTCGGTAACGTCGGAAATGATATATCTGACGCCGCCGATGTGAGAAAGAAGCAGCACGGCGGAAAACATTATCGCCGCCACAGATTCAGCAACGCCTGCGCGGAGCTGATTGACCCAGGGAGCATCGAAATGCCCCATATTGTAGGTGAAATACGTGCCAAGCTCCTTTGTGTAAAGGAACACCGCACTCGACATGACCACGAGAGCCACCTCCACCGCGATAGTCAGCACGCGTGCCGCGCGGGGCTTGAGGATGGAGCAGGTGACAGCCGCAAAAAGGCAAATCACCACCGAAAAGAACGGGAAATTACAAACAAAATCCATCATCTGTGTTCTCGCCTTTCTCTCGCCATAACGTATATCTCATCCAGATTCAGCGTGTGATAGCGCTCGTAAAGGCGCACGGAAAGGGACAGCATCACCGCCGTGACGCTGACGGAAACGACGATGCCCGTCAGTACAAGCGCCGAGGGAACGGGATTGATATAGGTGAGGGGGTTTGTGTCACCGTTTTCGATTATGGGAGGCTTACCGCCGTAGATATAGCCGAGGGATGCAAGGAAAAGGTATATCCCCGTGTCCATAATGTTCATTCCGATGAGCTTTCTTATGATGTTGCGTCCGAAAAGGAGCATCATAAAGCCGATGCAGAAAAGTATAAGCGCAACGGCTTCTTCGTAGTTATAAAGCAGGTTGTTCATTAAAAACGCCTCCAGCCGATCATGCGGTAGATGCCGTACATAGTAGAGGCAACGACCATTCCAACAGCGATATTAAGAGGGAGGATAAGTCCCGCCGAGAGAATGTTGCCGGGAGTGCCGTTTCCGATAAAGCTTTCAATGCCGTTTGCACCGGTATAGAAGCTATAGCTCTTGGAAAGGCAGTAGAAGGAAAGTGCGATAAAGGTCACCGTTTTGAATCTCTTCTCGGAGAGAAAGCTTCCGGCAACGTTTTCGCCGTATGCGGAGGAAAGAAGTATCACGGCAGCTCCGATAACGGCTCCGCCGGAGAATCCTCCGCCGGGAGAGATGTGACCGTTCAGAAGCATATAAATGCCGAACACAAGGATAAGGGGAACGATGGCGATAACGGTCTTTCTCAGGATGGGGTCCCCTGTCAGATCGAAAATATCAGAGCCTGCATTTTCGTTCTTTTCGGAGCGATCCGCCCAAAGCAGCGAAAGCACGCAGGTGAGTGCGCAGAAAAGCACGAAGGATTCACCGAGAGTGTCGAATGCGCGATATTCGAGAATGATGCCCGCAACGATATTCACGGCACCCGTGTATTCCATGCCGTTTGCAAGGTATTCGTAGGTGACCATATCCATATGCTCCGAGGATTCGCCGAATCTCGGCATACCGTCGATGGTGCAAAGCAGCAGGGTCGCCATGCAAACGAGGCAGAACACTGCCATCACCACGTATGCCACGTGGATGAGGCGGCGGTGCTTCAGCTCGCCAAGCACGATCTCGCGGTGCTTGACCTCGGTGTCGGTGTGGTCGGGAAGCTCTTCAATGGTGTCAAGGTCGTATTCGCCGTCCACCCAAAGGGATATTTTATTTTTCAGTTTCGTTATTCTGTTTTTCACTTTTGTTTTCAGCCTCCATTCGACCGATCTTGTGAAGCGCCATATAGAAAAGGACGCCGGAAACGCCCGCGCCTACGGCAGCTTCCGTTACAGCCAGGTCGGGGGACTCCATGAGCACCCAGAGTATGGCCATTATAAGGCTATAGCCGGTGAACACGATCACGGCATGAAGAGTGCGCTTGATAAATGCCGCGCACACGGCTGTGACCACCAGCATTAGAAGAAGAACTATCTTTGCTATTTCAACAAGCTCCATGTCATTCCTCCTTCTCTTTCGCCGCCTCGGCTTTTTCCTCATCTTCCACTCTGCAGTTATCGTCAAGACTGTCGCTGACGGTATATTCAAGCTCTGCGAGAAGATGTGTGGAAACGGGTGAGGTGAGCATCATTATCAAAAGGACCATAAGCTCCTTCAAGGAAACGAACTCAAGTCCTGCGTATACGATCGCGGAAAGGGCCACGCAGGTAACGCCGATGGTGTCTGCCACGGCGGCGGCGTGAAGTCTGTTAAGGCAGAATTTGAAGCGTCCCACACCGATCGCAGCAGAAAAGAACGCAAGCACACCCACCAGAGTGAAAGCGGCGCTGATCCCAAAGCATATCCATTCGCCTATCATTTGCCGTCTCCTTTCCCGCTCTTGCCGTACACTCTTCTGAGAATGATAACGGAAAGGAAATTCACAAGGGCATAGATCACGGCGATATCTGCAAGATAAGCCTCATCAAGAAGGGCTGTCAGCGTGAGCATAGAGGAGATCACGGCACTGCCGATCATATTAACGCCAAGCACGCGGTCGCACACCTCGGGACCTCTGCAGCCTCTGTATATACCCACAGCGGCATAGAGCGACAAAAATATCAGGGTAAACATAAAAAGATATTTGTAAGCAACGTCAGGTGTCATCCTTTGCCTCCTTCAAGCTGTGATTCCATTCTGGAAAGAAGCTTCACGAAAACGGAGCTTTCCATTCCCTCCGCCATATCCCCGTGCAGACAGTGGACCGTGAAGCCGTCGCCCTTGTTTTTAAGGGTTATGGTGCCCGGTGTCATTGTGATGCTGTTAGCCAGCACCGCATTTGCCACCTGGCTTTTAAGCCCGGATTCAAAGGTGACCACCACTCCGTCGGGCTTCTTCTTTCCGAAAATATAGGGTATCACTGCAAAATTCGCCTTGAGTATCTCATATTCCAGCACTGCAACGTACGCCGCAGCCAGCGGTATGAGCTTATAAACGAGAAGCTCGCGCTTCCACGTCCAGCCGAGATAGGTGAAAGAAAACACCACCACGGCAGCTGTGATAAGCATACCGAAAACCACTATCTCAAGAGTTATTTTGCAGGACAGGATAAGCCAGAAAATAAACAAAATCAATAACATAATATCTCCCGATCAAAAAATGCACGTGCATTTTTTCGACATATTTTTTCATCATATTTATTATATACACGAGGCATCTCCCCGTCAATATTCCGATTCACCAATACGTGTGGATTAATTCTGCGCATACCGACAATTTTGCACAAAAAGAGAACGGAGGGTATCCCCTCCGTTCTTTACTTTTCCGATTTCATTCTTTTTTTGATGACTCTCAGGTCGCGAAGCATACGGGCCGTATCCTTCACAATGTGCACCTTGGATTCCGCTTCTCTGTGATTTATGATCTTCACGGGAAGCTCCGAAACACGGTAGCCAAGCTTGTCCGCATAGAGCAGCACCTCGATATCAAAGGCAAAGCGGTCTGTCCTGCATCTGCTGAAAATATCGTGAGCCGCTTCCCTTCTCATTGCCTTAAAGCCGCACTGAGAATCGCTGTGGCGCAGACCTGCCGCCAGCTTCAGAATAACGATATAGGTCTTTGATGCAAGCTTACGCATGAGGGTGTAGCCCTCGTAGCCGCTTTTATCTGCATTTCTCGAGCCGATGAGCACGTCGGTATCGGGCATTTCATCGAGCTTACAGACAGCCTCACGGATCTTGTCCGTGCCGTATGCGTTATCGCAATCGGTATAAAGCACAATATCTCCGCGCGCCGCAAGCACCGCCGTTCTGACGGCGCAGCCCTTGCCTCGGTTTTCACCGTATCCCACAACGCGCACACGGGGATGCTCAAGACCGCGGACGATGTCGGCACAGCCGTCGCGGGAGCCGTCGTCGCAGAATATAATCTCGTAATCCTCGGGCACGATCACGTCGAGAGCCTCCGTATAGGTTTTCACCGCCTCCTCGGCGATGCCCGATTCATTGTACATTGGAATGCATAAGGAAAGTTTCATTTTTGCTCCGTTTAAGTAAAAGATGTATCACGTCAGTGTGACAGAGTAAGCACCGTAAGGTCCACCTCAACGGTGACTGTGAGCTCTTGCAGAAGAGCCAGTGCTTCAGCTCCCGCTCTCGGCGTGCGCCAATAGTAGGGAGTCATAGAGAACAGCGCGTTTATATGCTCGCCGCCAAGGATGCGGCTTTGGTATCTGACCGTTTTCTCGGATGCAAAGGTAAGTCCGCTGCCTGCGGCGCGCTCCCCGTGAAGGAATTTTTCATTATCGCGCACGTTGCCCTCTCCGTAAAGCACCTCCTTCAGCTCGTGAAGGTGGTCCTTTCCCGCAGAGCCGATAAGCACCCTTCCGCCCTCCTTCAGCACCCGCGCAAACTCGTTATAGTCACAGGGGGAGAAAAACGAAAGGATAAGGTCAACGCTTTTATCGGGTATCGGCATCGCCGCAAGGGATGCTGTTGCATACGCGGTCCTTTCGGCAACGCCCATTCTGCGTGCAGACTTCGCTGCCGCCTCCGTTGCGTGCTTGGAGGCATCGATTCCGATAACGTTAACGCCCGGAAGCTCCCGTGCGATGCCGTTTGTGTAGTAGCCCTCGCCGCAGCCTGCGTCGAGGACCGTGCCGCCGTTGGGTAAAAGCTCGCGTATCGCGTCGATTATCGCATCGCGATTGGGCTTATAGTAATCTGCGGAAAGGAATCGGGTCCTTGCCGTCACCATTCCCTTATCGTCGCCGGAGCTTCTGTTTCTGAGCTTGCCCGGGCGCAGAAGATTAACGTAGCCTGCGCTTGAAAGGTCGAATCTGTGGCCGTCCATGCAGGAAAACACACCTCCTTCAAGGGTGAGGCTGCTGCCGCAAAGAGGACAGGTAAAAATTCCGTTTATCATTCCGTCACCTCGATAAGCTTTCCCTGCAGGCAATAGCGAAGATTCTTGATGCCAAGCTTGGTGCATGTGGAAAGGGTGATTATGCGGTCGTTTTCGGTGAAGGTGGTGCGCTTCGAGTACATGGACTGAGACTGCATCTCGTTTGCGAATGCAACGAAGCCGGCGCCGCTTGAAAAGCCCGTTCTGAAATACTGATAATCAGACCTGAATATCGCAAGGTTGAAGGGCTCGAACACGTATTTGCCCGTGGAGGTATAAACGTAGATATTATGGGTGTTGAAAAACTCCTCGCTCTGGGCAAATTTCATTATATCTGCAAACATTTTGCCGGTGGAGCTGTTGTGAGCGTAGAACACGGTATTATAATTGTCGAGGATATAGTCCTTGGACCTGTAGTCGGCAAACACCGAGCCGATGGACATAGGCTCCCCTGTGAACGCGTGATTGAGATAAAAATCGTTGTCCTCACCACGCACAACGGGATAATCGATAACGGTATCCTCTATAACGATATAGGCGTACACGTCGGGATAGGTGTGCATAAGCGCAGATATCTTCGCCTTCATCAGCTCGACCTCCTGGTCGTACTGCTCCATTTCAACGATGATGCCGTTATCGGGCTGGGAAACTCCCGCAACGAAGGCTTCGGCAGGATTCATTTTTTGCAGTGTGAGTGCACCGAAATTGCTCGAATCCAGAATATTCGTGTATCCGTCGAGAAGCTCCTCGTAGTATTTATCTCCCGAATACTGCTCGGTGAAGATCACCACAAGCTCGGCTGTGCAGTAAAGAAACACACCCACAGCCAAAAGCAGCACCAGCTTTTCGAAAAGATAACTCACGAAGGTGCTGACGGAAAAGCGTCTTTTCGCAAGGACGCCGCCCATTTCGTCGGCTGTGATAGCAGCCACGGAATCGATGAAAAGGCCGCTTTCGCCCTTGCCGTCAAAAAGAAAATCAACGGGAGAACGATTCTCCTCGCAGGGGGCAGAAAAGGCCTCGTCAGCCATCTCGGTCTCGGCTTCGGGGGCATCCGCTTCGGGACGGTCCACGTCGGTATTTTCATTTGAAAGAACGTTTTCCTTATCCATCTGCTCCCCCTCTCCGCTTGACATTATATCATAGCTTATTATATAATCGTAATTGAAAATACACTATTTTATTATATATCCCGACCGCAATTTTTGCAACAACGGACGGTTTTATTAATATTATTTTTACATTCGGAAAGCCTACGTTTTCCTCCGGAGGTATCCCCGCCATGGACAAGATAATCTTACACGATATCAATATAACGGAAACCACCAATCTCGGGGCGGGCGTCGCCCGCGACGGCGACGGACGCACCGTTTTCGTTGACGGTGCCGTCTTTGGCGACGTATGCGATGCCGTGCTCGAAAAAAGGCTCGCTTCCTACAGTCTTTGCAGTATAAGCAGGCTCATCTCCCCTTCCCCACACAGGACCGCGCCGGACTGCTCCGCATTTTCGGAGGAGTGCGGAGGCTGCACCTTCCGCCACGTTTCCTATGAGCATGAGCTTTCCGTGAAGGAGGAGCACGTCAGGTCTCTTTTCAGGCGCGCGGGGCTCAAGGCAGAGATAAGCCCCATACGCTCGGCAGGCGAGGATGCGGTGCGCACGAAGGTCACGGTGCCCGTTTCCGGGTACGGTGACGTTGGATACTATAAAAAGAACTCACACGATATCATCCCTCAATTCCGCTGCAGGCTCCACGATGAACTGACAAACGAAATTATTTCAGAGGTCTCCCGCCTTGCGAAGAAGCTTCGCCCCGCGGGGCTCCACCATCTCTGCATCCGCCTCGCCACCTACGGCGTGATGGTGATATTCATGTCGGATGCCGAGGACGACAAAGGCTTTGCGGCAGCGGCGGCAGAAGCACTCACGGGCACCTTTGACAAAATCGGAAGCGTTTATTTTTGCCTTCAGAAAAAGGGCTCTCCCCGAGGCAGATACACTCTCGTTTGGGGCGACAAACGCATCCGTGACCGCCTTACGGGCTGTGATTTTCTCATTTCCCCGGATGCATTTTATCAGGTGAATCACGGCGGCGCCGAGATACTCTACACCCTCGCCCGCGACTATGCCGAGCTGAAGGACGGGGACACCGTTGCCGACCTCTACTGCGGCACGGGCACCATCGGAATTTCCGTTATCAAAAATTCAAGAGTCAAGGCTTCCCTTTCGGGAATAGAAATAGTTGCGTCCGCTATTGAGGATGCAAAGGAAAACGCAAGGGCAAACGGCATCGATGCCGATTTCGTATGCGGCGATGCCGCCACGTACGATTCGGGTGCAGACTGCGTTATCGTGGACCCGCCCCGTGCGGGCTGCGATAAAAGGCTCATCGCACACCTTATAAAAACAATGCCACCGCGCCTCGTTTACATTTCCTGCGACCCTGCCACCCTCGCGCGCGACCTGAAGGTGCTCTCGGAAAAATACTCCATCGAAAGGGTCACCCCCGTGGATATGTTTCCCCGCACGGGGCACTGCGAGTGCATCGCAAAGCTCACGTTAAAAGAATCGTTAAAATAAGCACGTCACACAAGCCAAAAAACGAAAGGACAAAAGACATGAAAAAGATCACACAGTTTATGGATTGCTTCAGGACCACCCCTCTCGTAGGTGAGCTTTCCTCCCATTGCTGGGGCGCTCCCACTGTTGGCAGGCGTGACCCTGACAACGGCCTTGAGGACCGCTATATCGGCTGTCCCGACGCCGAAGGCGAAAGATACTGCTACTGGGACGGCGCCGTTTTCAAGGAAGACGGCAAGTTCTACATGTTTGCTTCCCGCTGGGACGAAAGCGCAGGCCACCGCGGCTGGTCCCGCTCAAAGGCAATACTGGCCGTCAGCGACAGTCTTTACGGCCCCTACGAGGACAAGGGGCTCCTTTATCCCGACTTTCACGAGGGCTACGGCCACAACGTTTTCCCCTTCGTGCTGAACGATGGCGAATATCTTGACGGCAAGAAAATGAAATACGGTCTCGTGCTCGGCGACACCTTTGTGAAAGAGCTGAAGGGCGGCATTTTCCTTGCGGAAAAGCTCACGGGTCCCTGGCAGTTCACAGGACAGATGAAGATCGAGGCCGGCGAAGGCACGCGCGGTGCCTTCAGCCTCTCAAACGTGGGCATCCTTCCCGCCGTCGGCGGAGGCTACATCGCATACAACCGCCACGGCGACATCGCCACCGCGAAAAAGATATGCGGTCCCTGGTACACGAGAGTTGAGAATCTCTGGAGCATTATGCCCGGGCTTGCAGGCAAGCGCGACGTTGAAGACCCCGTTATGTGGTATTCCGACGGACGCTACCACTGCATCGCAAACCGCTGGGATGAAAGACGCGCATACTACATGACAAGCGACAACGGCATCGACGGCTGGCGCATGCACAAGGGCGCCGCCTACACCCCCGACGGCGACTACATCCGCTACGGGGACGGCACCGTGAACCACTGGAACAAGCTTGAGCGCCCCTTCGTTTACATGGAGGAGGGTCGCATTATCGCCCTCACCCTTTCCGCCATCGACGTTCCAAAGGAAAATGATCTGGGCGGCGACGAACACGGAAGCAAGATAATCGTGATCCCCTTCGATAACGATGCGCTTTCCGCATTTGACCGCGACCCGGACAACATTGTGACTGTATAAAGCCCAAAAGAGGATCACATCATGACCGTTACGAACATCACCGGCATAGGAGACCCGCAGATACTCCTGCACGGCGGAAGATACTACTGCTATGCCACCAGCCACGGGCGCGGCTTCCGTGTTTGGGAAAGCGGTGACCTATGTAGCTGGAGCGAGCCCCGTCTTTGCTTTTACGCAGACGAAGGTCACTGGGCCGGCGGCAGCTTCTGGGCGCCTGAGGTCGTTTGCTGCGGCGGAAGATTTATCATGCACTATTCGGGACGCATGAAGAAAAACGGCAGCCTACGCATTGGCGTCGCCGTCAGCGATTCGCCGCTCGGCCCCTTCGTTGACGTGAAAAACGAGCCCATGTTCGATCTTGGCTACGCCGCCATCGACGGCTCCCTTCTCACCTATAAAGGCGAAAACTACCTTTACTATGCCCGCGACTGCAGCGAAAACGTCATCGAAGGCATTCACGTGAGCCAGCTTTACTGCGTTCGTCTCGACGAAACGCTGACACGCACCGTCGGAGAGCACGTTCTTATTTCCACACCCACCCGTCCGTGGGAGCTGCTTTCCCTTGACGGAAACTTCATCTGGAATGAGGGTCCCACCCTTATCGAGCGCGACGGACGGATAGTGATGAACTATTCCGCCAACTTTTATGCCTCAAACGATTATTCCATCTGCATCGCCACCGCCGACTCTCCCTTCGGTCCCTTCACCAAGGAGGATGCGGCAAACCCGGTGCTCCGATCACGCGGTGAGCTTTTCGGCGCAGGCCACAACTCGTTTTTCCGCGCCGCAGACGGCAGGCTTATGACGTCCTTCCACGTGCAGACAGACCCCGAAAAGCCCAGCGGAAACAGACGTGTCGTCATCGGTGAAGTATCCTTCACCGAGCGCGACGGAATTCTTTTCGAGAGCATCGACTAAGGAGAGAACAATGCTGAAAACAATAAAAAACCGGCTTCTCACCGTTACCGTTTCCGAGGACGGAGCGGAGCTTTATTCCATACTCGGTGCCGACGGCACCGAATATCTGTGGCAGGGAGACCCTGCCTATTGGAGCGACCGCGCTCTCAATATCTTCCCCTTCGTTGCCCGCCTTTTCGGCGGGAAGTATTCCCTTGACGGGGAGACCTGCGAAATGAAGATACACGGCATCGCCCCTTACCGCCGCTTTGAAACGGAGATGCATGGGGACTCGTCCCTTTCGCTGGTGCTCACCTCCGATGCTGACACACGCGCCGAATACCCGCGGGATTTTCTCTTCCGCGTGCGCTATGAGCTCTGCGGCGACACTCTCGCCGTTACCTATGAGGTGGAAAACCGCGACGGCAAAGCAATGTATTTCGGGCTTGGCGGACACCCCGGCTTCAACGTCCCCCTGAAGGAGGGCAAGACCTTTGACAGCTACCGCCTCCGTTTTTCTGAAAAGTGCTCCCCCGAAAGAGTGGGATTCACCGCCGACTGCTTCACGGACGGCACCTTCACCCCCTTCCCCCTTGAAGGCGGTGACACCCTCCCCCTTTCCCACAGCCTTTTCGACGATGATGCCATCGTCCTTCGCAATATGGACCGCAGTGTGACCCTTGAAGCAGACGGCGACGGGCACAGCATCACCGTTTCCTTCCCCGGGATGCAGTATCTGGGCATATGGCATATGCCACGCACCGATGCCCCCTACGTTTGTATCGAGCCCTGGTGCTCCCTTCCCTCCCACGACGGAGAGGTCACCGTTTTCGAAAAGAAGCCCGACCTTATTGCCCTCGCCCCGGGCGAGACATACAAAAACACATGGACCGTCACGTGCAAAAACCTATGATAAAACTGATCGTATTCGACCTTGACAGCACCCTTGCCCCTCTCGGCAAGCCTATATCGGAAAGCACCGCGTCCCGTTTGCGTTTGCTTTCCGCCTCTGGCATACGCATCGCCATTGCATCGGGCAAGCCCACCTACTATCTTTGCGGACTTTGCCGTCAGGCGGCGCTGCCCGACACTATCCTGATTGGCGAAAACGGAGCTGCCATTGAATTCGGCGTTGAACTTCCGCCGAAGGTGTCCGTGACGCTTCCCTCCAGCGATGCGGCAAAAAAGACCATCGCCTTTGTGCGCCGCGGACTTGAAGAAAAGCTCCCCCACCTTTGGTATCAGCCCAACCGCGTGGCACTGACCCCCTTTTTCAGTTCTGACGAAGATGCCGACACCATTGCCGATTTTCTCAGAGAAAACGAGGACTCGATCCGCGACGTGGTGATATATCCTCAGTGCGACTGCTACGATATCGTACCCGTAGGAATCGACAAGGGCGCAGGGCTCACCGAGCTTTGCCGGATGCTTTCAATTTCCACTGATGAAGTCGTAGCCGTTGGCGACGGCATAAACGACGGGCCTATGTTCAGCGTTGCAGGCATCTCCGTCGGCATCAATTATAGGTATCCCGAAAAAGTCAGCCGCAGCTTCCCCGCCATCGACGAAGCCCTTGACTATATCGACGCCCTCATCGCAAAAAAATAAGAAAAAGTCCGATCCCGATCGGACTTTTTTTGAAATTTCGCTTTTTCACCGAACCTTTCGGCTTTTTTCCGTGTCTTAATATATGAATCGGCCGATTCACTATCGCAAAAGAAAGGAGGACCCGAATGGAGCCTCACGAACTTCAAAAAATTTCGCTTGCCATTGAAGGCACACTTCACGGCAATCCCGACGCCTACACCGTTATCGTTACGGCGTATATGCAAAGGCTGTACCGCACCGCCTTGATACTGTGCGGAAACGCAACTGTTGCAGAGGATCTCGTTCAGGAGACCTTCATCGACGGCTACCTGCACTTATACGAGCTTCGCGATCCCGAAAAGATCGAAGGCTGGCTTTCAAGGATCCTCCGCAATAAGACCGTGAACGCACTTGCGCGCACACGAAAGACCGAGCCCTACGACACCCTTGAGCGCCGCGCCGACAAGCGGACTCCCGAATCCCTTTTCGTTGCAAAGGAAACGATGACGGAGCTTCACGCACGATTCGACGCACTTTCTCCCGCCGTAAGGGAAACTGCCGTCCTTTATTTTCTCGAAGGACTCTCCATGGCAGAGATATCAACTGCCACGGGTGCGCCCCTCGGCACCGTTAAGCGCAGGATACACGACGCAAGAATAAAGCTGCGAGGTGATATCAGAATGACTGAAAACAAAACTACCCTGCCCGATTCCTTTGCGGAAGCGCTGGCAACCAAGATCCGCGACCTTGAAAACTACACGAAAACATACGGCACCGTTGGCTTTGACTCGGCATATGAAAACGTGAAGGAGCTTATACAGAATCTTTCAAGCTCCGACGACGTGAAGGAATATTCCGTGAAAAGCGCAAAGATCGCCTCAGACGTTGACACGAAATATTGCGAGGAGGCGCTTGCCGTTTACCGCAAATTCGGCGACGTTAAGAAGGCATCCGACCTGCTTATGGATATGTGCGATAAGTTCTGGGCGTGGAATTCCCCCGAAAACAGATATAACTATACCCGTGACCGCATCATCCCCGAGCTTTCCGCTTATCCCGAAAGCGACGAAAAGCACGCCGAGCTTGGACGCCACTATTTCTGGATGGCGTACAGCTTCAGCTTTACGGGGATCAAGGAAAACCCCGAGGCAACAAAAGAGTGTCTTTCGCTTGCAAAGGCGGAATATGAAAAGTGCAAAAGTCTTAAGGGAGACTATGTCGCCGCAACCTACGGTGCCGTTTTGGCAGGGCTCAAGGCTATCGACTGCGCCCTCGACGATAACGCGCAAAAGTGTCTCCTCGTCACGGGCGAGGGCTGGGTAAAAAAGGACGGCAATCTCCGCTACTTATCTCAGCCGGGCTGCAATTACGCAGTCAGCGAGCTCGACACTTACATGAACTGTATATTCCATAGGGCAAGCTCTGCTTTCGACTCAAATTTCTTCCCCGCTTCCGTGCCTATCGAGGCCGGTGCCGAGGAAAAGCTCTCTCTCCGCCGCGGCGGTGACGGCATTCGCCGCGTGATCGCAACCGACGAAACTGTCGTCACCCCTGCGGGCACCTTTGAAAACTGCCTTCACATTGAGCTTGCGCGGGATGGAGAAGACTCCAGCCACGTATGGTACTGCCGCGGCGTTGGCCTTGTGAAGGAAACGACCTATACCAAGGAAGAGGAAAAGGTGCTTTCCGCCTACGAAATAAAGGGAGGCGAGGGGTGGCTCCCCATCGCTCTCGGCAACAGCTGGTCATACGTGACGCCCGACTGCCACGTGGGACTTTTCGAGCGAAACGAATACGTTATCGAGCATCTTGAAAAGGTCGGTGACGAAGAGATCGTTATCCTTTCGGCGCTGAACTACACCGCCCTTGCAGCTGACTACGTTGACGCGGACTCCCCCACCACTCTGTTCCGCAAGGCAAGCGAGCTTTGTGAGGTTGAAAAATTCGAGGAAGCGGCAGACGTGCTCCGCACCATTGCCAAAAACGCCTCCGGTGCAAACCACGTTGCCACCGCCCTTTACTTTCTTGAAGTCCTTGAAGAGAGGATCGAATGTCAAAAGGAGAAGTGGCGCGTTTGTCCTACGGGCATCGCCACCGATACCGTCAAGGAGGCTGACGGCTTGCTCCTTTTGTACGGAACTGAATATCCGATGCTTTCCGCAGGTCCCTTCGGCACGAGAAGCGAAGAAAACCGCATTTTCGGCGTGAAGATATTCTCCTATCTTGAATGGCTTGGCGGCTCGCTTTGGAAGGACGAATGGAAGCCGGGCTACGTCTACGAGGGCGAGCTGTACGGTCAGCCCATGCGGCACACCGTCACCGACGGCGGCACCGTCGTTACCCCTGCAGGCACCTTTGAAAACACCGTCCATCTCCTTATCGACTACGAGGTGGAGGGCAACCACGACGACTATTTCCACTATTTTTACAATAACCCCGAGTCGGGGCAGAAGGAATACTGGTTTGCGCCCGGTGTCGGCATCGTGCGCCACAAATGCACCTGGGGCAAGCACCTTGATTCCGACGCGGTCCTTTCCGAGTACACCGTTATCGACGGCGGCGATAAGATGATGCCCCTGCACGTTGGCAATCATTGGCGCTACGACGAAATGAAGCTGACGGAGGAAAACTACATTGCCAGAAGAGATTATAAGCTGCTCACGCAAAACGGCGGCGATTATCTTATGGGCACCCATCAGTTCTTCACCTATTGCGGAACGCTTGAGGAATATAACGCCTTCAAGGAAAGCCTCACGAATCAGTAAGCAAAAAAGGGACCCGAAAGGATCCCTTTTACATGCCGGGTTGAATTTTTGCCGCCAAGGGTGTATAATACAAGAGATATCGAAAAGGAGCGAAAGAATGAAGGAACAGGTATACGAATTTCTGATGGCCATCCCGCGTGGGCGGGTCGTCACCTACGGCGACATCGCGCTTCACCTGGGAAACAAGAATCTCGCCCGCACCGTTGGCAACGTGCTGCACGTGAATCCCGACGGCGACAAATACCCCTGTTACCGCGTTGTGAACAGCCGCGGAAGGCTTTCCCGCGCCTACGCATTCGGAGGCATCGAGGAGCAGAAGCGCCGTCTTCTCGCCGACGGAGTGGAGGTAAACAGCTACACCGTGGACCTTGACAAATACCGATACGTGCCCGAAAAATAAAAAACCGATACGGAATACCGTATCGGTTTTGTTTTTTATGAGAGGGGTAAATACTCCTTCACAAGAAGATTTCTCACCTTATTGGTGTCGGGTACCAGCACCTGCATCTTTCTGATGGTGGCGGCATAGTACGTGCCCTTGGCAGGCAGCGAATGTGACTCTATTTTCATTGAGCTCATAGACGGCACAAGAGACGTTGCCAGGCTGAGTATCTTGGAGTTTGACATATCCGTGGTGAGCAGGGGGAACACGTCGTTAATGAGGGCAAACACTGCGTCAACGGGCTTTTTCTTCAGCTCATCGAATATGGCAAGAAGCACCTTGCGCTGTCTGTCCGTTCTCTTGAAGTCGGAGTCGATCTTACGGATCCTTACGTACTTCAGAGCCTGGCTTCCCGTGAGCTTATTCTCACCCACAACGAGGCTGTCGTCCTTCATATATTTCACTTCCTTCTCGGTGAGTGAAATGGTGACACCGCCAACCTTATTTATGATCTTCACGAAAGCATTGAAATCGACCTCAATATTGTAGTCCGCTCTCACGCCGAAGTTTGTGTAAAGGGTATCGTTCAGAAGCTTGAAGCCGCCGTAAACGTATGCAACGTTAAGTCTGTTGTCGGAATATCCGCCGGGGATCTTCACGTACAGATCGCGCAGGAAGGATACGAGCGACACTTCCTTGGTTTTGGGGTTGATGCTCACAAGGATCATTGTGTCGGATCTTTGTCTGCCCTGACCCTCGCGCTTATCCTGACCAACCAGAAGGATATTGACAAGTCCGTCGGTGTTGATCGGCTCAACGGTTTCGATAACGATGTCCTCGGGCTTTACCTCGGGAGCCGTCGTGGTGGGCGGCACTGTCACTACGTTACCTTCCTCGTCTATTTCCGTTTCCGGGGGAAGTGTGTTTCCCTCTTCGTCTGTTTCGGGGGTGGGAAAATAATCTTCGATATCGTCCGTTTCGAAAAATTCATTGGAGGGCGGGATGATATCTATCGTTTCTTCATCCAGCTTGGGGATCCTGTTCAGTATGGAATGTGCAATTGCGAGCACTGTGCCGGCGGCGATGCCGAGGAAGATAACGACGCAGACGGCAATAATAAGCGTGCGCTTGAGCCAAAGCGGCATTCCTTCCGTAGTCTTACGTAATTTACGCATATCAAACCTCAATATATCAAATCTGTTTTACTGTAATTATCCATAGTATTATATAATAATTATGCTGTTTAATCAACCGTTATTTTTGAACAATGTGAAAATCATAAAAAATAATGCTATTATTCCGTGAAAAACGTATTGCCATAGCAAAAAGATAGGTGCTATAATAGTAACTGTCCATAAAACGACAGTTTTCTACATTTGCAGTTTATCGAAGGATGATTTTATGCAACCGTCTTACAACATATACGATCCGTATCGCAGCTGCGAGCTTTGCCCCCGAAAGTGCCGCGTTGACAGAACGGCAGGCAAAACGGGCGTTTGCGGAATGCCCGCAGACGTGTACGCCGCACGCGCCGCCCTTCACTTCTGGGAGGAGCCCTGCATTTCGGGCACACGAGGCTCCGGCACCGTGTTTTTCAGCGGATGTCCGCTCAGATGCGTTTTCTGCCAGAACCGCTCAATATCCCACGAAAGGATCGGCTTTCCCCTTTCCCAGAAGCGGCTTGCCGACGTTTTTCTGGAGCTTCAGGATGAAAAGCACGCAAACAATATAAATCTCGTTACGCCGACGCACTATATTCCTCACGTTGTCAGCGCCCTTGAACGGGCGCGCACGCACGGGCTCGTTATCCCCGTTGTGTATAACTCCGGCGGATACGAATCCATAGAATCGCTCCGCATGCTGGACGGTCTTGTCGACGTTTACCTCCCCGACTTCAAATACGTGTCGCCCGAGCTTTCCTTAAAGTATTCCGGCGTAAAAGACTATTTTGACGTAGCCTCCCTTGCGGTGCACGAAATGTTCCGCCAGGTTGGCGAGCCCGTTTTCGCGCAGAACGGCGACATGACCGAGGAGGGCATGATGAAAAAGGGCGTTATCGTGCGCCACCTCATCCTCCCCACCTGCACCGACGACAGCCGCGAGGTCATTGCCTACCTCTTCAGTCACTTCAAGCATAATATATACATCAGCATTATGAATCAGTACACTCCTCTCCCCCATCCCGGGCTCCCGTACGAGCTCAACCGCAGCATCACAGACGCGGAATACGAAAAGGTGGTGGGCTTTGCACGCCGCATGGGCATCAGAAACGGCTTTGTTCAGGAATCCGGCACCGTTGCCGAAAGCTTCGTGCCCCTTTTCGACGGCGAAGGCATCGTGCGCTGAAAGATGGAGGCGCTTATGACAAAAGAAGATCTTGGCCGCCGCATATGCATCATCGGCTGCGGAGGCTCCGGAAAAAGCTATCTTTCGGACATTCTGGGCGCTGCTGTGGGCATAGACGTACTCCATCTCGATAAGATATTCTGGCTTCCCGGCTGGGTCACCCGTGAAAGGGATGAATTCGACGCCATATGCGCCGAGTGGTACCGCCGCGAAAGCTTCATCATCGACGGCAACTATTCCCGCACGCTCCCCGATCGCGTGGACGTTTCAAGCACCGTTATATGGCTGGATTTCTCCACCTTTGCCTGCATCCGTGGCGTTTTTTCGCGTATAATCAAAAATTTCGGCCGCGTCCGCTCCGATATGGGCGATGGCTGCCCTGAAAGATTCGACCTTGAATTTATCGTCTGGATATGGAATTTCAGGCGCGATCAGCGCCCGAAGCTGGTGGCGGCGGCGGAAAAGGCCCGCGCCGAAGGAAAACGCGTTATCGTTTTTCAAAACCGCCGTCAGGTCAACGAATTTTTAAAAGAGCTTCAGAAATAAAAGCTGCCCGACTCACTGTCGGGCAGTTTTCTTTATGATAACGATGAGCTTGCAAGCTCGGGCTTTTTATCGCGCTGCATAAGCTCGCGCACTGTTTGCTTCGGGTCGGCGCCGCCGTTCACAACGGCGTTTATCGCCTCAACGATGGGCATATCCACACCGTGTATCTCCGCAAGACGGATAGCGGCAGGAAGCGCATTGATACCTTCCACCACCATTCCAACCTGCTTTACCGCATCTGCGGGAGCAACCCCCTTGCCGATGAGCATGCCGCAGCGGTTGTTTCTGCTGTGTACGCTTGTGGCGGTAACGATAAGGTCTCCTATTCCCGCAAGACCGCCGAAGGTCTGCTCTCTGCAGCCCATCGCGGCACCGAGACGGGCTATCTCAACGATACCTCTCGTTATGATGGCGGCCTTTGCGTTGTCGCCATAGCCAAGCCCTGCGGAAACACCTGCCGCAAGGGCAATGATATTCTTCATCGCGCCGCAAAGCTCAACGCCCAGCACGTCCTCATTCGTGTACACGCGCATACAGGGAGAGGTAAACACCTCCTGCACCAATTCAGCCGCATCGCTGTCGTCGCTGGCGGAAACGATGGTGGTGGGCAGTCCCAGTGCCACCTCTTCTGCGTGAGTGGGGCCGGAAAGCGCCACCAGCTTCACATTTTCGTTCTTTATCTCGTCGGCAATGATGCCCGTCATGGTGAGAAGAGTGTCCGATTCGATGCCCTTCGCCACATCCACGATAACGTGCGTATCCTTAATATAAGGCGCGGCTTCCTTTGCCGTGCTTCTTACAAAAACGGAAGGAACGGCAAAAACAACGATATCGGCGGAGGACACCGCCTCCTTTATATCTGTTGTAAAAGAAACGCTTTCGGGAACCGTCATTCCGGGAAGATTGGGGTGAAGGCGGGTGCTGCTAAGGTCACGAACCTCCTTTTCGATCTTCGACCAAACCGTCACCGGGAGTCCTTTTTCGGAAAGCATCGTTGCAAGCGCCATGCCCCAGGTGCCGGCGCCCAAAACGCTTATTCTTTTCATATCTATGTAAACCTCTTATAGTGTGTTTTATATTTTATCACCTAAACATTATAACCTATATTCGAAAAAGTGTCAATCACCCTCGGAGGTATAACAAGAAAACCCGATGCTAAGCATCGGGTTTTCACTTATTTTTCGTTTCGTGCGGTCTCCACGCAATATCCGCGGTGACCGCAATGGGAGCAGGTGAGCTTTCTTGTTGTGAGCGTGTGCCCTGCAAAGATCATTTCTCCCATGCGAGGCACGAACACACCGTGGCACTGGGGGCAAATATAGGATACGTTTTTGTAATAGTGCCCGAGGATCCAGAAGCTTGCCAAAACCACAAGGATAATCCCCAGAACAAACGGCCACCAGATGCCCGTTATAAGGGAATATATAAAGCTGCCGATCTCGACAGCCTCGGCGCAAATTCCCACAACCAGCATTCTCAGCCTCATTTTTCGCAGTTTCTTTTTGTTTTCCATTATATTTGCTACGTCTCCAATGGATTCAACGGAGAAATTTTCAATGCCGCCGATAGCACGCGACAGCTCCTCTATGCGCCTTAGCTTTTCCTTTTTGTCCGCTATCTCCTTACGCAAAAGAGCGCTTTGCCGCTCCACGAGAAGCGCAAGCACGTTTTCGGGGTGAGGCTCACGGAGCAACTCCGAAATGGAGTTTATGGAAACGTCCAGCTCGCGCAGAAAGCAGATGATCTTCATCCGCGAAAGGTCCGCCTCCGAATAGAGGCGACGGCCGCCCTCGGTGAGCTCACTGGGGATAAGTATCCCTCTCGTGTCGTAATACTGCACCGTCCTGACGGAAACGCCGCAAAGGGATGCAATCTCTCCCGTTGTGTATTTTGACATAGCATTTCACCTCCTTACGGCACAATGATATCACGTTACCCTGCGTAACGAGCAACCCCTTACGTCGGAGGATTTTTTGAAAAATCTTATTTTTCTTCAGCCAAAAGCTCAAGGGGCACTTTTTTGTCCCTGAAATAGTATTCTCTGTCGTGCTCGCTTATCTCGCGCACCACGCGGCAGGGATTGCCGACGGCAACCACGTTGGCAGGTATATCGCGGGTGACGACGCTTCCCGCACCGATGACGGTATTATCCCCCACGGTGACACCCGGCAGTATAACGGCGCCTGCGCCTATCCAGCAGTTTTCACCAATGGTGACGGGCATATTATACTGATATCCCTTCCGCCTCAGCCCGGGTAGGATAGGGTGCCCCGCCGTGGCTATCGTAACGTTGGGGGCTATCATCGTATATGAGCCGATGCGTATGTGGGTATCGTCCACAAGAGTCAGATTAAAATTGGCATAAACGTTATCGCCGAGGTGAACGTGATGTCCGCCCCAGTTGCTGCGAAGAGGCGGCTCGATATAGCAGTTTTCCCCCACCTCCGCAAACATACCTTTCATCAGCTCCTGCCGCTTCTCCTGCTCGAAGGGGCGGGTGGCATTATAATCGTATAAAAGCTCAAGGCAGGCAAGCTGCTCCTTCATTATTTCATCTCCGGAGGGGTAGTATATCTCGCCGGAATGAAGCTTATCTTTGTCGTTCATATTCAGCCTCCCAAAGGAAAATCACAGCTTCAGTATATCATATCAGCCACGGCAAAACAAGCCGTTTGCACTTAGGGCTTTATTTTCCCCGAAAAGTGTGATATATTATAACTGACATCACGAAATGGAGAATATCATGAAAAAGACCGCTGTCGTCACAGGCGGTGCACGCGGTATCGGTGCCGCTGTGTCTGCCGCTTTTGCCCGCGCAGGCTACAATGTTATCATAAACTATAAGAGCTCCGAAAAGGAGGCGGTTGCCCTTGCGGAGGCGCTTTCCGCCGAGGGCGCAAGCGCGCTTCCCTTCTGCGCCGACGTATCCCGCAGCAACGATGCCGATGCGCTCATGGCCTTTGCTGCCGAAAAATTCGGCGGTGTGGACGTGCTTATTAATAACGCAGGTGTTGCAGGCTTCGACCTTCTCACCGACGTCAGCGACGAAAAATACCGCTTTATCATGTCCGTTGACATGGACGGCACCTTCAACTGCTGCCGCGCCGCAGCCTCCCTTATGGTGAAGGCGCACGCCGGCGCCATCATAAACGTTTCATCCATGTGGGGCATCACGGGCGCCTCCTGCGAAGCTGTTTATTCCGCGGCAAAGGCAGGCGTTATCGGGCTGACGAAGGCTCTCGCAAAGGAGCTTGGCCCCTCGGGCATCCGTGTTAACTGCGTTGCCCCGGGTGTGATAAACACGGAAATGAACTCCCGCCTCAGCGATGAGGACGTGGCTGCCCTGGCAGAGGAAACTCCTCTTTGCCGCATCGGCGAGCCTTATGAGGTGGCAGACGCCATCCTTTTCCTCGCCTCCGAAAAAGCCTCATTTATCACGGGGCAGGTCCTTTCTGTGGATGGCGGCTTCGCCGTATAAACGGTGGCGTGACTTCTCATTTGGATGATTACCCGTTATAAAAAAGCAGCCCCGACGGAGCTTTCTCCGTCGGGGTTCGTTTATTCTCGGTATATGGGAATGGCTTACTTACTTACAAATTTGACCGCGGTACCGTAAACGATGACCTCTGCGGCGCCCTGCATAATAGCAGAGGAGGCATAACGAATGTTCACGACGGCATCCGCGCCCAGCGCTTGCGCTTCCTCCACCATTCTCTTGGTGGCAAGAGCTCTTGCTTCGTTCATCATTTCGTTGTAGGCTTTCAGCTCTCCGCCCACCAGAGTCTTGAAGCTTTGTGCGATATCCTTTCCGATATGCTTTGACTGAATCGTGCTGCCCTTTACAAGCGTAAGGGTCTCCAGCTCTTTTCCGCTGATGTAATCAGTATTTACTAAGATCATCCTCTTCACCTCTCCTGATCTCATTTATTCTTTCTATACAAACCTTGATCATTACTGCCGAAAGCGCCAGCGGAAGAATGCCGAAAGCATATTTCCACACCGTATCGAACAGTGAGATCAAAAAGCCAAAGTAAACAACGTAATATAATACGATAACGACAGTGACCAATATCGGCACTATCATTTTTTTCCTGTGATATTTCACTTTTATCGCCTCGGCAAATTCAAGTTTATCGTTCCGGCATCGCACCCGAAGGCGCACCGGCTATACGTCAAACCCATTATAACACAGATCGGCAGAGAAAACAACTTCTCTGCCGATTCTTTATCACTTTCTTACGGGAAGCTTCGTACGCCGTGCTTTTTATTTCCGAGGCACCGATCTGTATACCGCCTCCACAGAATCGCAGAAATTCGCTTTATCGAAGGATGAGGATATCTCCTCGCTGATCCTGCCTGCCATCACAGTCCACTGGGGATCGCTGAGTGCGGTTGCGATAGCGCTGAGGAATTCCTCCTCGGAGGTGTATTCAAAGCCGTTTTTACCGTGCTTCAGCACCTCTTCAAGGCAGGGGTCCTTCCTGCAGATAAGCGGCAGACCGTTGGCGGCAGCCTCGATATAGGTGAGCCCCTGAGTCTCGCTTGTGGAAGCGCTGACAAAAACGTCTCCAAGCTGATAATACTCATGCACCTCCTCCGGCGACACCATTCCGGTGAAAATAACGGAATCGGATATCTCCAGGCTTTCCGCCTCTTTTTCAAGCTGAGACCTGGCAGGTCCGTCGCCGACGATCAGAAGCATCAGCTTATCGTTTATGCTGTGTGCCTTTGCGAACATCTTCACGATTTCAGAAAGATTTTTCTCCGTGCCAAGCCTTCCGAGATTGATAAGCACCGTTTTATCGTCGGAGATACCGATGGCGTTTCGTTTTGCCCTGCGTTCTTCCTCCGTGATGCGCATTTTATGCTGCTCCAGAGAAATACCGCTGGGAATAATGCAAACGTCGTTTTTCAGCTTATATCCCCTGAGCGCGTTTTCCACCTTACGGGTGGGCGCTATGACCTTATCCACTCTCTTGAGCCGCTTTTTCGAGAATATGCGCACAACGTGCTTTCCGATACGGCGGCTGGGCATAATATAGGTCACGTACTGCTCGTAGAGTGTGTGATACGTGTGCACAATGGGGGCGCCCGTCAGCCTTGAAATACGCTTCGCATATTGAAAGCTGAAAAATTCACACTGACTGTGGATCACGTCGGGCTCCCATTCTATCAGCTCTCTGATGAGCCTGTGGCGGTACGACAGGGGCATCCTCACCTCGGGATAGATGCCCAGCGGCATCGAACGGATATAGTACACGCCGTCTTCCTTATGGCTGTGAACCGTATCCGACAAGGTGAGTATGCGCACGTCATGTCCCTTGTGCTTCAATTCGTTATATAGATTTTTCACCGACGTTACAACGCCGTTTGTTTCGGTGGTGAAAAGATCCGTTGTTATCAGTATTTTCATATAATATCATCGGTCATGCCGTTTCACGGGCAATTTTTCGCTTTATCTGTCTCTGATAGCGTCGATGGGGCGCTTGGATGCGATCTTCTTAACGGGCAGATAGCTGGAAACAGCCGCAACGCCAATGGAAACCGCAAAAACAAGAAGTATCTGTCTTATGCCGAAGGTGAGCACCGTGATGAGAAGTCCGATATTCTCGCGGACGTACATATTCACCGCCGTTGTTATGGCGAAGGTAGCCACCGCCGTTATAATGAAGTTTATCATAGCGATGATAAAGCTTTCGGAGAAGAATATACGGAAAACGTCGTTGCTTCTGGAGCCGATAGCGCGGAGGATACCGATCTCCTGCTTCTTATAGGCGATACTGGTGCCGATGAAGTTTGCAAGCATCACCGATGCAAACACCGCAAATCCCACACCGATCCAGATGAACACGGCAGAAAGTGCGTTCAGGGTCTCGTCAACAGTGTCCAGCTCAAACGTCACCGCATTCTGAAGGGGGAAGCGGATATCCGTGTCGTCGCGGTAGCAGTATTTCACCAGCTTTTCGATCTCGGCTCTGGATTCGGGCATAGCGCCAACGGCATACTCGAATTCACCGTCTGCACCTGCCGTCATTTCCTCGTAGAATGCATCACAGGTATATATGGAAGAGGGAGAGGTGTCGGGATGCTCTGCCACGTTCACAATGCCCACGACCTTATATCCACTGATCTCGTGCCACCCCTCAGAGGGAGAGGATGCGTAGCCGTCGAACTCCTGATCGAAGAACACGGAATAATCAAATTCAATGAATTCCCCGTCCTCGGTGATAATGCCGCCGTCCACGATCTCGCTGCCCTCAAGATAGAAGGAGTCGGAATAGAGGCAATCCGTTGTTACGATGATCTCATTTTCAAGAAGCTCGGTGCGGGGCTTTCCGTCGCACCAAAGCACGGTGGAAAGATCCAGGTCTGCAAGCTTACCGATACGGATCGGGTCGATATAGGAGTAATTGCCTGCCGTCGAATTGGAATAGAAGTTACAGTATGACTGGCGCAGAGGAACGGTGACGGGCTCGTTGGCAAGGAATCGGTCGATCGCTCCCTCGCCCACGATAGCCGCTGCATTCAGGCTGTAGTTCTGTGCAGCGTCAAGCTCGTTATAGAGGAAATAGTTAACGAGCATATCGGAGGTAGAGTCGCCCTCGGTGCTTTCCGTGAGGATCTCGTATCTGGAAAGGTCGAATTTAGTGTCCACAACGCCGGTGACGGTGTATTCCACCTCGCTGATAACCAGTGTTTTGCCCACCATATCGGAGGGCTCCTTTATCTTCTGAAGCTCGCCGATGCCCTCATCGGAAACGCTTCTGTAGCCGCCGATCTTAAAGGTCTCGAAAACGTACTTCGTTATAGCGATCTCGTCCTTTCCTCCGTCTGGAAGCTTGCCTGCAACGATCTCATAACCAAGGTCATTGATGTCCCCTTCGGTGAGCTCCGCAAAGCCGGATAAACGGAAGGTGTGGATCATATAATTGCTTTCGGTATAGAGGGACTGATCGTAATCAATGTGCCTTTCGAAATCGATGCGATCCTCGTCCGGCTTATAAACGCCGCGCAGCTTCACGCCGGTGGCCTCCGAGATCTCGGCCACGTCCTCACGTGTGAGCTTATAGCCCCAGGTGGTCCAGTAGCTGTCCATGCCCTCTCCGCGGAGGCCGGATTTTCTCACAGACGCATAGGATATGCTTGAATCCACGAGAGAATTCGTGCACACCTTAATGTGATCGTATGCGCTGAAGGTATCAACAAGCGCAAAAAGGGTGAATGCCACAACGGAAAGCATTATCGTTACGGCAAGGCGGAATTTTTTATATTTCAGGCTGCTTTTGCCTATGCGGAATGCAGATTTAAGCGGAAGCTTTGATTTGATGAGAGCAAAGGATTTGGGGTCCTGCGCGGGGATATCGCTTTCGTCCGTGGGGCGGAACTTCTTTTTCAGCCCCGAAAAATGGAGCTTCACTCCGCTTTTGATACGGTCGATATGCTCATTGATGGCGATCCTGTCCTCCTCGGTCAGGTGATAGCCGTCGGGGATAGTCACAACGTCGCCCGCATACGTTATCTCCTCCACGCCGTTATCCTCGGGAAAATACTCAACGTCGCTTTTTACCTTGCCGTCGGAAAGCTCGATAATACGGTCCGCATAGTGCTCTGCGTATTCTCTGTCGTGTGAAACGATGATAACGAGCTTATTTGCCGAAAGCCTCTTAAGCGTGTCGAACACCTGCTTGCCCGTGTTGGAGTCAAGGGCGCCGGTGGGCTCATCGGCCATGATTATCTCGGGATTCTTCACAAGGGCGCGTGCAATGGCAACTCTCTGCAGCTGACCGCCCGAAAGCTCGTTGGGCTTTCTTGAGCCGTAGCCCACAAGGTCCACCTCGTGAAGAATACGGTTTATCTCCTCGTCTGTGGCTTTTTTGCCCTGAAGCTCAAGGGCAAGGGCGATATTCGCGCCCACGGTGAACTCCTCAAGAACGTTATACTCCTGGAAAATGAAGCCCACGTAGGTGTTTCTGTATGAGTCGAAGCGGGTCTGGGTGAAGTCCTTGCTGGACACGCCCTTTATGATTATTTCGCCGTCGTCATATTTATCGAGGCCTCCCAAAAGATTCAGAAGGGTCGATTTACCCGAGCCGGATTTACCCAGAAGGAACACCATTCCCCTCTCGGGAAACCTCAGAGAAACTCCGTCAAGCGCTGTGACGGGCACGCCCTTTTTGGGCTTATATACTTTTGTCAGATTTATTGTTTCAAGCATAGTGCAGCTCCTTTCATTTCGAGCTCATAGTGTACCACCTGTATTAGTACACATATATAATACATCATACGTCCTTCGTTGTCAATACCCTTAAATAAATCTTAATATGAAAGGCGCCGTCATAAAAACAGCGCCTTATGTTTTGCTTCAAAGCTCTCCGTAGAATCGGTCGAGCTCGGCCTCGCCCAGCGACTGATTCAGCCTGCCGAGAGCGCCTGCTCTGGACATTATGGGCATATACTTCCCTTCTGCGACCACGAAATGCTCAAGAAGCCTTACGTCCACAAGGGACAGAGCCTCGTGCATAAGACGGGTGGTGTTGATATCGTCCGAGGAAGGGATAGCGAGCCCGCCGGGATGATTGTGGGCGAGCACCACCATGGAGGCGCGGGAGGAAAGGGCATTTTCAATGAGGGTACGCATGGTTATCTGCGATGAATTCACGCTTCCCCGATGGAGAAGCTCGCATCCGATAAGCTTATATGAGGATGAAAGCATCAGCATATACACAGTCTCCATAGTTTCGCCAAGATATTTGGCAACGAGGAAATCACCGATCTTCTGTGCCGTGTTGAAGCACCCGTCCTCAAGAGCAAGCTCCGTCATATACCGCCTCGTAAGCTGAGGTATCAGCTTGATGAGGGATGCGGAATGAGCACCAACGCCATCGGTTTTCACAAGATCGTCGTAATCTGCGTCAAGGACGCCCGCCACGCTTCCGTATTTTTCGATAAGGCGGTGCGCGATCTCATTTGTATCACGTCGGGGTATGGAATAGAAGAGCAAAAACTCTATAACGTTGTGAGGCTCAAAGCCATCGAGTCCCTCTCTCAAAAATCTGTTCTTCACTCTGTCCCTGTGGTGCTCATGCATTGCGTTTGCTCCCGATAGTCGATAATTTAGTCGGTTATAGGCGTTTTACGTATGAAAAGAACGCCAAGTGTGTTTCTGCCGCAGTGAGACGATATCGTGCAGCCGGCACGGGTGAGATGCACCTCGCCGAAGGAGGCAAGCTCCTTCACGGAATCAATACACTGCTGATAGATCTCCTCGTCGCAGCCTGCGTGTGTAACGAAGATCCTGTCAAGCTCGATATCCGAGGCGTCGCCGATCTGATCGGCAACGTATTTTTTCAGCGTCATGGCAAATTTGCCGCGATACTTTTTGCCAACGGTCATTTTTCCGTTTCTCACGACGATGCAGGGCTTCAGCTGAAGCAGGTTTGCGCCGAAAGCGGCCAGTGCGGAGCATCTGCCGCCCTTATAAAGAAATTCAAGATCGTCGATAACGAAGGAAGCGTCCACACGGGGCGCGATCTTTTCGCATGCCTCCGCGATCTCGCGGGCGCTCTTGCCCTCCTTCACCATTTCACCGGCGGAAACAACAAGGAGGCCACCTCCGGTGGAAAGGTTTCTCGTGTCCACAACGTACACGTTATCAAATTCTCCGGCCGCGATCTTCGCGTTCTTATAGGTGGAGGACATTTCCGAGCTTATGGTGAAAAACACAACGTCGTTGCCCGCTTCCGTTTCTGCGCGGAAGAAATCCTCGAATTCACCGATATTTATAGCAGAGGTTTTGGGAAGCTCTCCCTTTTCCTCGTAGTGCTTATAGATGTACTCAGGGTCGATATCAACGCCATCGATATAAAGCTTATCTCCCAGATTGATGCCCAAAGGAAGTATCTTCACGCCGTAGCGCTCTATCAGCTCTTCATTGAGATCGCAGGTGCTGTCCGCCGCGATCAGTATCTTATTGCTCATTTTGTTTTTCTCCTGAAATTAATGCTGTTTGTTTTCTGACAGTTTGTTTTTTATTTGCTATCCTTCATTATATCACAAAAATATGTCCTTGGCGAGCATTTCCGAAAATATGCCAAAAAAAATGCCTTCCCCTTCGGGAAGGCATCCTTATTACATTTCACCCGCGTGCTTGGAGGTTTTCTTCTTGTCTGCGGTGAGAGCCATCTCTCCGCAAAGGTACATCGCCACAAGGCCGAGGATAACCATAACGGTGGAGGTCTTCACAACGTAAGGAATAAACGTTTTGTAGATAAACTCACAAATCATAGCCGCAGTATCGCCGCCGATGATGAGTGCTGCCACGTAACCGAAGAAGGTGATTCCGCCGGCAAAAAGGCAGATCATTATGCCGTATCCAAAAACGGTCTTCAGAAAGGAACCGATCTTATTGCAAATTGCTTTCATTTTTGTACCTCCTTAGAGTCCGAGGATGGGGAGCCATCCCATAAGAACGACAACCTCAAGAATGAACTGTGCTGATACCCACCAGAGATTATTCCTGAAGGTGCTGCTGAAATCGGATTCAGCGAGGGTCATACCGGCGTACATACCAAGTCCCAGAGGGGGCGTGATGCCGCACATAACGCCGCAGATGCAGGGGAGCATAGCCGCAACGAGAATCGGATCGCATCCCACTGTCGCAAGGGTGGAGATAAACACCGGTCCGAATATTACAACGAGAGACGAGCCGGGAACGACCATGCCCATAAAGCAGGTGATAAGGCAAATGGCAATGACTGTGCCAAGCTTGCCAAAGTTCCAGGCGGTGATGATAGCGCCCATTTCCTCAGCAACGTTCAGGTCTGCAAAAAGGGAGCCGATCATATATCCGAAGATACACACGCCGATGGAGGGAGCGATGGTCTTCACGCCCTTCGCAAACATTTCCGCCAGCTTGGGCACGGTCACCTTGGTTTTATCCTTTGCGATAAGGCAGGTGTAGATAGATGCAAGGCCTCCGATAAAGAGGAGAAGCGAGGAGGAAAGATACTTCGCGCCGGTGGCACCGAGACGGTCGGTGAAGAAATTATCCTTGAAGAGATAATCGAGAAGGAAGGGCAAAAGAATGATAACGGGGAGAAGAAGTCCCTGCCAGCCTGCCTTAAGGGTCTCCTTCAGATCGGGAAGCTCTTCCTTGGACATGGGCTTTACCTTATAATATTTGCAGAACGCCCACACCATTGTCACTCTCTGAAGAACGAACCAGAGAGCAATGCCCCAAAGGATGATCCAGAACTGACCGGTGGTCATATTAACCGTCGGATAAAGAGCGGTGAATGCGCCGAGAGCGGCAACTATATTTGAGGAAGGAGGGATCATATTGCCCATGTAGCTTGCGTTGCTTTCGATGTTTGCAGCAAGATGAGCGGGGAATCCGGAGCGCTTCATTGCGGGGATAGTGATGGCACCGGTGGCCATAACGTTACCGGGACCGGAGCCGGAAAGTGCACCCATGAATGCGCTTGCAATAACGGCAGTGTAGCCCGCGCCGCCTGTAATGCGGCCGATAAGAGAAAGAATAACGGCAATGCAGCTGTCGATTATCTTCGTTTTCGTGAGCAGGATAGACATTGCAACAAATGCCACCATAGAATAAAGAAGCGACGTGGAAAGTCCGTCCATTATGTAGCCCCAGGCATTTTCCCAGGTGTTCGTTATTGCCAGGAGAAGCACAAAGCTGATGAAAACCGCCTCATAGACCGGGCGCTTCATAAGCACGAACCATATAACGATCACCGCAAGCATAATGCCGAGATATATAAGTGAAGTAGGCATATTTATCTCCTTCTGTATCATTTCCGTTTGGTTATAGATTTCATCACCAACAGGTTATATTATAGCAGATAAATTTTATTTGTCAACCGTGAGAACAAATATTTTTTCACAAACTCTTGCATTTTTTCAGGGCTGATTGTATGCTAATATAAGTAATTAATTTTCAGGAGTATATAGTTTGAATTCCCGACAGTTTCAGTACGTGATCCTGCTCTCGCAGGTGCGCAATTTTTCGCAGGTTGCGGAAAAGCTCAACATCACTCAGCCTGCGCTGAGCAAGCAAATATTGAATCTTGAGCACGAGCTCGGCGTTAAGCTCTTCGACAGAAACTCAAATCCGCTGAGAATGACTCCCGCAGGCGAGCACTTTGTTCGCGAGGCTCAGGAGCTTTTATATAAGGAAGACCAGCTTATGCGCTCAATGGATAAATATCGCTCCGGCGAGGCGGGCCGTCTCGTTATCGGCATATCCCCCTTCCGAAGCCTTTATCTCGTCACCGACGTTGTGAAAAAGCTGAGGCAAAGGTATCCCGGCATTCAGATATGCCTCCACGAAACGGGAAGCGACAATCTTCGCCGCGAGGCGGCTGAGGGCAAATACGATTTTGCCATCGTGAATCTGCCCGTTGACGAATCCCTTCTGGAGGTTACCCCTCTCGAGCCCGACACCATCGTGCTTGCAGTGCCGAATCAGCTTCTTGACCTTATCCCCGAAAGCAGCCGCAAAGACGGTTCCTCTATCGATATAAGAGACTGCAAAGATCTTCCCTTCATCGCGGTGGGACATAATCAGGAGATGCGTCAGCTTCTCGACAAGCTCTGCACCGCCGCAGACTTCACGCCCAACGTCGTTATGGAGGTGGTGGGAGTTGCCACCGCGTGGGCTATGGCAAACACCGGCATCGGCGCCACGCTTCTGCCGCTGCAGTTTGTGAGCAACGAGACCTTCGACGAAAACATCACCGTTTTCAGGCTTGAAAACGACCATTATCTCCGCCGCCCCGCCATCGTGCGCCGCCGCGGTCAATTCGTTTCCGAATATGCCGAATATGCGGCAAAGCTTTTGCAGAGAATCGAAGAATAATCAAAAAAAGCACCCCGTAAAGGGGTGCTTTTTTTCGCTTATTTCTGCTGCTCTGCAATTATCTTTTTGCGGTCTATCTTTCCGTTAAAGGTGCGCGGGATAGAATCCACTCTTTCGATATACTTGGGGATCTTATAAGCCTCCAGATTCTCACCGAGATAATCTGCGAGAGCCTCGGGATCAAGCTCGTAGCCATCGTTCAGGGTCACGAGCATTTTCACCACTCTGCCGTATATTTTATCCTCGTAAGGGATGCAGACGCATTCGTTCACCATAGGATGACGGAGGGCGATATCCTCCACCTCTGTGGGAGCGATCTTCAGACCGCCCACGTTTATAACGTCGTCGCGGCGGCCTACGAGATAGAGATATCCGTCCTCGATATAGCCCAGGTCCGTCATATAGATGATGCCGTCGCGGATGGTGTTCGCCGTCATTTCAGGCTCGTTCCAGTAGCCCGCGGTAACGGTGTTGCTCTTTATCGCGATAATGCCGGGATTCTCGGGGGTTGCGTCGATCTTGTTGTAATGTTCGTCCACAATGAAGATATCCACACCGGGGTTTGCCTTGCCTACACACTTGGTGTTTCCGGTCACAGAATTATAGTCAATATAGCATACAGCTCCTACCTCGGAGCCGCCGTATGCATCGAATTTACGCACGGAGGGGAGCAGAGATATCAGCTTTTCCTTGTCTCCGCCGGGAAGCGCCGAGGAGCTTGAATAAAGGAAATCCAGCTGACCGTCGTACTTTGCAAGCTCCTTGGAGGCGAGCATAAGAATGTAGTGCACGCCTGCCGGAGGCAGGTATATGGACGTCACACCGTGATCTCTGATGTTCGCAAAGAAAAGCTTGAGATTCGTAAAGCCGTTCATAAGCAGGACAGTGCTGCCGCGGACCATAGACATATGGGTCTTGCGGAGACCTGCTGCGTGGTTCATGGGCGTGGGAATTAGCCACACGTTGTCGACGCTGTAGTTGAGCACCGCGTTCTGGGATTCGCACATGTTCATCTGTCCGTAGTGCGTTATCATAACGCCCTTGGACTTACCGGTGGTACCCGTTGTGAAAAGGATCTCCTGAAGCATATCCTCCGTAGGAAATTCAGGCTCGCCGCATTCAACGCTCAAAAGTCCTTCAAGGGTGATGCCGAAAGCCTCCAGGGGATGCTCGCCGGTGAACACCATGGAAGGCTCGATCTCGCGGCTTATATCGGAAACGCGTTCCTTGGGAGCATTGAATTCAACGGGAACGTGAACGCCGCCCGCAAGATGGATGCCATAGCACATAACGAGGAATTCAACGGTGTGATTTGCCTCGAGGATAACTCTGTCGCCCTTTTTCAGGCCGCGGTCGAGCAAAAGCTTTGCCATTCCCTTCACCATCGGCCAAAGTGTCTTATAGTCCACCGTGGTGTCGAGGGCGATTATGGCCTTTTTATCGGGATAATTGATACTGTGATCGTAGATGCTTTTTACTATAGAACGCATAATGATCTTAATTCCTCCGAAAAGAGCTTATTTATCACGGCGCTTTGCAAAGCGGGACCATTCCTCCTCAGCAAGCTCGTCGGGCAGTTCCTGATTTTTGAAGGTAACGCGCTGGCCCTTGCTCATTCTTCTGAGGGCAAGAAACATATCGAATCTGCCGGTAGGCTTCGCGGGGATACCGGAAGCAACGGAATTCTCGGGGATGTCAGAGGTAACGACGCTTCCCGCAGAGATAATGCAGTCCTTATTGATGCGCACATCGTTCATAACGGTAACGTTCATGGAGATGTAAACGTTATCCATAAGCTCAATGCAGCCAAGCTTTTCTCTGTAGCCAAAGTCATCGTTAGGGTTACGGGTCTTCAGAAAGCTGTTGAGCATATCGTGAGTGACCAGCTTCGCCGTTTTGTGAACGTGAACGTTATTGCCCAGCTTGATAAGCTTGGGGTAAAGGGGAAGGAGCCAGGGGCCCCATTTGCAGTTATCACCGATAGCGCCGAGGATGTCGTGCTTTTTCAGATATGCCGCTCTTTTTGCAGGTCTTCTCAGGAGCAAAAGGCGGACGCTGTGATAAAGTCTGTCAGCTCTCATTTTTCGGATTCTCCTTTATTCGGCTCAGCCCTTGAGGTTTTCGATCATGGCTGCAATGGCGTCAACGGAATTGAAGTTCTCGGGAACGATCTCATCCACGCCGATCTCAACGGAAAATTCCTCGCCCAGCTGAGCGATAAGAGCCATAAGCTCAAAGGAATCGAGATAGCCGCCCTCGATAATATCCTCGACCGAGGAAAGATCCTTCGTGGGCTTTATTGCTTTAAGAATGCTGTTGACCTGTTCTTTGATAGACATAATAATTCCTCCGTATATTAAACGTTAGTTTTTTTCTTTTTGAATTTTGATTTAACGAGCTTGATGATGACGGCACGGTATTTATACATAATGGTAAGCGCCACCACCGCCATAGCCGCGATAACGGCATACCTGATAACGGTATGCTCATAGAGATAATAGCTGCCCGCCATAACGAAGCAGATGATAAGCAGTATCGCCGTGATGCCCTTGAAGTTCACGTACTTTCCGCATCCGCTTCTGCGGACAAGGATATAGTTCACGAAATAAAGGATGGCGAAGCATGCCATATTGATAAAGGGGAGCACCATAACACCGTACACGGGAAGCAGGAAGACCTTTGCCAGAATACAGATAACAGCAACCACCGTGGTGTAGAGCGCGGTCTTTACCACTCTCTTCTGATATGTCAGCATAATGGTGTATATGGTCGTCACAGACTGGATAAGCGCCGACACGACCATTCCGGGCATAAGCGCCGTTGAGGATGCATAGGCCTTGCCGCCCAGTATCCACACGACCTCAGGTGAAAGAAGGATAACGCCCACAGCAACGAGAGATATGCCGCCAACGTAGAAAAGCGTGCCGCGTCTTGTGGCCTTCACGTTTCCCTGCTCCATATTGTCCATAAGCCAGGTAGTGACAGCACCGGACAGAGACGTGAGAAGTATCGTGAGGATGTGATTTGCGCTGGAGGCAAGGCTCACAACGGAAACCGCTTCCGCGCCAAGCACGTTCTTTGTCACGATAGTGTTGGTGGAGGTGAGAAGGTGCGCTGTGAAATAGTGCACCAGAAGGGGAATCGAAAGCCTGAATGCGTATTTGCAGTATTTCAGCTCAAATGACCTGCCCCTCATCAGCATGAGCAGGGCGCAGCCAAGTCCTATAACGGCTGAGGGAAGGTAGAAGCCGTATATACGGGCTCCCAGCCTCTGTGTCTCCTCCACGAACATAACGAGGAAAACCGATATGAGCGTGGGAATGAGAAGATTGAACACCGAAATAACGGCAACGGACTTATATCTGTAGTACGTTCTTTCCCTTGCAAGATAAATTGACTTGCAGGCCTGGAACATAAGCGTGAAAAACAGAACGTGCACGAATCTTTCGGGGATAGAAACGATACTGTATATCCAGCCTCGCGAAAGCAGGAAGAAGATGTATACCACCGACGTGATGCCGCAGCTTGCCGCTGTTACCGTGGATATATATTTATCGTAATCTTCCTTGAAATCGTAATATGCTCTTGCGAGCGTTGAGTGAAGCTCGGCACCGGTTATGATGATAAGCATAGCCTGCCAGCTCGCATAGTTTGAAAACTCGCCGTAATCCGCCTTGCTCATAAGGCGCGAGAATATGGGAGTCGTCAAAAAGCCCATGGCACGCACGAGGAAATTGCTGACCACGTACCAGAATCCCGCCTTCAGCGCAAGACCCGTGCTGCCTCTTTTCTGATTTGAATCCATTATAATACCTCAAGAAAGCAAGTCGGTCACTGATCCGCCTTCTTCCGGATGAAGAAATTCGGAATGTAAAGCTTATCCTTCGTCAGATCGTGGCCGCCGAGCATGATCATCACGTAGTACATCATATAAAATGCTGCATGCGTGTGGATAGTGATCAGGGAAAGACCTATAACGATAAATGCCAGCCAGAAATAAGCATCCTTCGTTTTGATAAGCGTGTAAACGTAGAATCCGAAGGAAAGGAGCACACCGATGAAGCCCTGAGTGTAGAACGTATAGAAGAAGCCTGCCATGTTCCACTTATGTACGTTGCCCCAATCGGATTTGCCGAGCCAGAATTCCACACCTGAAAGCGATTTGATGGCGGAAATTCCCGTGCCCATACGTCCCTCGATGGCATTTTTGCCGTTTGCAGAGGAAAAGATACGGTTCACGCTCATTCGGAAGGGCTCAAAGAATGCATAAAGCCCGCCGAAGATGAGGATCAGCCCAAATATCCAGACAAGGTTTTTCGGGCGGAACAGGGTTTTGATACGCCGGCGGAGATCACCGTCTCCCATAAGATGTCTCACAAGGTAAAGACCCCAGAAGCCAAACACGATAGCAATTCCCATTCCGGACGTTGAAAGTATAATGCTGAGGCTAAGAACGGAAGCGACGATAATGCGCTTCAAGTCCATTTTCGGGGAAAGGACCGACAGTCCAAGCAGCGGGAAGGTGTAAAGCGTCAGGTGAGACGGCTCAAGGAAAAAGGCCGAGGGTCTGTAAAAGCTCATAGGCTTTCCAGTCACGCTGATGCGACCCGTTTCGGCAAGCAGCACCCACTGCTCTGCACCGCTGTCAAGCCACGCGGTGTTCACAAGCTGCAGATGGAATCCGAGTGCGTAGTAGCACACGTACTGCACCACCAGAAGCGCGCCTGCGGAAAAGGCAACGCAAGTTGCAGCCTTCACATAATACTTGAAATTGACGACTCCGCTTGCAGCGGCAACAAAATATCCGATAAGAAGTGCTTCACGGGCGATCTCCATAACTCCCGTTCCATGATTCACTATTTCGTAAAGGCTCATCGCCACGAGCGGAAGCACGATACCGAAGTGCCACCTTTTTGCCCTCAGGAGTTGAATACCAAAATAGCAGAAGGCAACGGCCATGAAAACCGTTCCCGCATCCTTGATGATGCAGTCATAATGCTGGAGGATGGGGCAAAGCGCCAGAATGGCAGCAAAAATCTTATCTAAAAGCATCTTGATCGGAGAGTCGTCAGTCAATATTACGGGCAAGTTTTTCTCTTTTGACATAGAAAACTTATCTCCTTTAACGTGTGTTACTTTTATATGCGGTATTTAGGGAAAAAGCCGGATTCCTCGTCGAAGTTGCCTTCTGCGCGGCGGATGTCTACGAGCTTATCGTATACTTCCTTATTGTAGAGGGCTTTGCCGAGCCAGAATTCCTTGAGATTTCTGTCTTCTCTTGCGAAGGAGCGCTTGAACTTGAAGAGCGAATCCTCCTCACTTGAGGAAAGTCCGCCGCCAAGGTGAAGCCACTTTTTGCCGTGGGTGCATCCCCACTCAGCCGCCACCTTCAAAACAAGGTTGTTTGCGGCGTAGGTGTAGTATTCGGGGTCTGTTGCCGAAAGGTGATAGTGCATGAACTCCTCCGACAGCATAAAGAGGGAGGAAGCAATTGTCTTCCCTTCAAGCTTTGCGTTTATAAGCACGAGGCTTCCCGCAAGCTCCTCTCTCATTTTGAGAAAATAGTCGAGAGCGAAGAAATAATAATCGTCGGCATTATCCTTCGCCATCGTTTTGTAATATATTTCCGCGAAGGTCTCGATGGAATCGCAGGCCTCGTCTATCTCGTAAGTAACGCCGAGCTTTTCCGCCTTGCGTATAGTGTTGCGGCACTTGGAGGAAAACTGCGTTGCGAAAAAGTCCTCCGTCAGCTCGATAGCCAGGGTGTGGCGGTTTTTAACGGCATTGTAGCGGCTGCCGAAATCAACGTCGTTGCGAAGGAGGGGGTGGAAGCGAACGAACTCGCAAACGATCCTTTCCTTTTCGCAGTATTCTGTCCATGCGCGCCAGTAGCCCTCAAGCAGGGCTTCCTTGTCCTTTGCCTCGGTAACGACGGGGCCGCCGTAGCCGTAGGGGGTGACGATATCGTAATACTGCTCTCCGTCGACGGTGTAAGGCACGGGGCGCTTCATAAAAATGTTCGACGCCGCGCCGTTTTCATCGGCATATTCAAATTTATTCACAGTGCCCTTCTCGATGGATTCATAAAGCTCGCAGTATGCGCGGGCAAAATAAACGTCGGGAAGCGCTCTTATATCTTCTTTCATTTCAGTTTAACAAAACCTTTCCTCAAATTCGGTGATCAGCTCCGCAGTCCTGTCCATATCGTCGGGTCCGTAGCGCTGGTCGCAGATAAGGGACAGCTCATTTTCGTAAAGCTCGCCGCCAAGCCCGCTGTGGCGCGGCCAATGAACGGGACAGTACACGCGGTTTTTGATAAGGAACGACCGCAGCGCGTCTCTTTTTCCGTCCTTCACAAGCACGGGCACGAAAAGAGGCACGCACTCCTCGCCCACCTCCCCGTATATGGGAGTGACACATCGGAGATTCCCAAGAGCCGCCAGCAGTCTTTTTGCGTTTTCTCTTCTTTTTTCGGCACAGGCACCGATCTCCTCCGCCTGCAGAAGCGAATCGGCGTCGGCTGCGTATCCTGCGTAATCTTCATCCAAAAGCTCCTCCGCACTTGAAAAAGCGTCGAGGAAAGGAGACTTCTCGCCCTCTCCCTTAAGGATGTAATCAGCCTTCAGGCTGTAGCCGCGGCGGCGAAGCTCAAGAAACGCCCTGTGCTCTCCTCTTTCGGGATGCACGAGGAAGCTTCCCTTTCTCTTCGCGGCAAAGCCCGCTCCCGCAACGGCTCCCCATTTTCGAAGACTGCCGAAAATATAATCTGCGTCGTTGCGGCAAGAGCCGGACAAAAGCGAATGGGTCACGTCGTGTATGTGGACCGCCTCGGGCAGAGGGCACCTTTCGCTGCCGTATCCGAAATAGTCAACGGTGAGCACGACGTCGCATTTTTTACGTTCGTCTATCACCGAACATATCCCGCTGTCGGGAATAACGCTGTAGAATTCCACGGTCATGCCGTGGTCAAGAAAGGGCGCCACCATGGAATCGCAGCAGTAGGACGGCAGATAAGCGGTCCTGCATTCCCTCTCCTTTTTTACATCGGAAATGATGCCGTGAAGGGCGGAGCGTCCGGAAACGTAAAACTCCTTTTCGGCGAAAAGCTCCCCATCCGAAAAGCGCTCCCAAACAGGGGCTCTCTCTTCGGTGCTGTCCGTGAGCCAGTATTCACTTCCTATTTCTTTTTTCTCTTTTTCGCTGGGTGTCATATAAACCTCTGAAAAGGCAGTCTTTGTCGGGGGTATCCTTCCCCCGCGATAACGGTGCGCAGCGGCACCTATGGCCGGTATCAGCCCTTCGCCTCTTCCTCGTTTTTCACCATATCAGCTCTCACGATATGTAAGCTTGCCGTCTGCTGGTCGTCCTGAATGATATCGCTGCGCTTGAGCACCTTGACTACCGTCAGGCAAAGGACCTTGATATCAAACAAAAGGGACACGTTTTCAACGTATTCAACGTCATACTTGAACTTATCGTCCCAGGAGATAGCGTTTCTGCCGTTTACCTGCGCCCAGCCTGTGAGACCGGGACGGATATCGTGGCGTGCGCGCTCTTCCTCGCGGAAATAAGGCAGGTATTTTGTGGGCATGGGACGGGGGCCTACGAAGCTCAGGTCGCCCTTAAGAATGTTCCAGATAGCGGGTATCTCATCCAGGCTGGTGCTGCGAAGGAGTCTGCCGAATTTGGTCAGTCTCTTTGCGGAAGGAAGAAGCACGCCGTTTTCGTCGGTCTCGTTTGTCATGCTTCTGAATTTATAATTCTTATAGGGCTTTTCGTCCTTTCCGATGCGGAAGGAGCCGTAGAACACGGGAGAGCCCATCTTGATGCGGACGATTATCATAAGAATGAGATAAAGCCAGCTGAAGGTGAGAAGCACCGTTGCGGAAAGTATTATATCAAAAAGTCTCTTAAAAAAGCGGGCGTAGATGCCGCGGGAGCCTTTGCGCTTATTGGATTCCATATTATCCTCCGAAATATTCGTTCACGAAATGTTCGCTCGCCGCCGGAGCTTATCACTCAAAGCAGCTTCTGATAGCCGCAATGATAACGTCCTGCTCCTCGGGAGTCATTTTATTGTCGCTGGGCAGGCAGAGTCCGCGGTGGAAAATATCCGCGCCGACGTCGCTCGTCTTGCCCTCGTTGATGTATGCGTTCGTTCTGCCGCGTCCGTTTCCGTCCACGGTAACGTATCCGTTCATGCGGTAGATAGGCTGCATGTGCATAGGCTTCCAGATGGGGCGGCCCTCTGCGTTCACAGCGGCGATCTTCTCGAGGATCTCCGTGGGGCACGTTTTTCCGGGCTCCTTAACGTAAAGAGCCTCGCTGTCATCGCGGACCTGACGGCACATAGCCTCCTCATCGATCAGGAGGCAGGAAAGCCAGAAGTTCGGCTCCATGATGCTCTCATCGTAGGGGTTAAGGGAAACGGGAAGGTCGCTGAGGGCTTCCTTATATCGCATATATATAGCCTTTTTCTGAGCGATGTGCTCATCAAGATGGGGGAACTGACCTCTTACAACGCCTGCGATAACGTTGCTCATGCGATAGTTGTAGCCAACCTCCTCGTGCTGATACCAGGGAGCGTTTTCACGGCTCTGCGTGGACCACTTGCGCACCTTATTTGCAGCCTCAAGACTGTCGGTGAGAAGCATACCGCCGGAAGAACCGGTGATGATCTTGTTTCCGTTGAAGGAGATGGCGTTATAGGTACCGAAGGTGCCCGTTTCAACGCCCTTATAGGTGGCGCCCATGGATTCTGCCGCGTCCTCAATGAGGACAGCACCGTGCTCGTCACAGATGGCACGGATCTCGTCAAGCTTTGCGGGAACGCCGTAAAGGTTTGCAACGACAACGACCTTAACGTCGGGATAAAGCTCAAAGGCCAGCTTCAGAGCCTCAGGGTCCATATTCCAGGTATCTCTTTCACTGTCGATGAAAACGGGCACGCCGCCCTCGTACAGAACGGGGTTCACCGTTGCCGCAAAGGTCATATCCGAGGAGAACACGCGGTCGCCGGGCTTCACGCCCGCGAGCTTCACAGCCATATGAAGGGCTGCGGTGCCTGCGGAAAGAGCAACTGCATATTTGCAGCCTATCTTCTCTGCCGCCATGCGCTCAACCTCGTTAATATTCTTGCCAACCGTGGACATCCAGTTGGTTTCGTATGCTTCTTTCACGTACATAAGCTCTTCGCCGTGCATTGTGGGCGAAGAAAGCCACACTTTTTTCTCTAAAGGCTTAATTTCCATATTACAACCTGCATTTACATATATTTTTAGTCGAAAAACAGCCTTATGGCCGCAGTTCGCGCAATTATATCATTATAACAATAATACTATGTGCATTATACTTCATTCGCGTTTATTTTTCAAGTCCTTTAGCGCTAAATGACAGCTGTAAATAAATGTTCGCAAATTATTGATTTACCTTCTCCGAAAAAGAATCGGCGCGATGCCGTTTGCAGCATCGCGCCATGTCTGTTATGAGGTTATTCAGTCTCGCTTACTTCTTTGCAAGAGTGACCGTTGCGGTGGTCACGGTATAGCCGTATTTATCCTTGATAACGCAGTATACCTGACGACCGGATTTTGCCGCCGTCATCTTGAAGGAATATGTCGCGGAGGTGATGGAGGATTTGCTGAACTTGGAAGCGCCGGGGTCCTTGATATACCAGGTGTAGGTAAGTCCGTCGCCCACTGCGGTAACGGTGGTTTTAGCAACCTTGCCTATCGCTGTAGGAGTAGCTGTGGGCTGTGCTGTAACGGTAACTCTCAGGCGAAGCTCAACAGTTGCCGTCTTTACGGTGTTGCCGTACTTATCCTTGACGATGCAGTATACCTGACGTCCCGCATTATCCTCTGTCATCTTGAGAGAATAGGTGGAGGATTTAATGGAGGACTTTGTAAACTTGGTCGCACCGGGATTCTTGATGTACCAGGTGTAGGTGAGTCCGTCACCGGTAGCGGTGACTGTCGTCTTCGCCACCTTGCCAAGCTGAGCGTACGTTGTCTTCGGCTGGGTAGTGATCGCAGCCTTCGATCTCATGTAAACGGTTTCCGTGGTGACGGAGTTGCCGTACTTATCCTTGATAACGCAGTAAGCCTGACGTCCGGATTTTGCCGCCGACATTCTGAAGGAATAGGTTGCGGAGGTAACGGAGGACTTGCTGAATTTCGAAGCACCGGGGTCCTTGATGTACCAGGTGTAGGTGAGGCCGTCACCCACAGCGGTGACCGTTGTCTTAGCAACGCTTCCCTCAGCCGCGTACGCGGTCTTGGGCTGGACGGTAACGGTCGCCTTCATGCGAAGTGTAGCGACGTCAGTGGTAACGGTCTCGCCATGCCTATCGGTGATGACGCAGTATACCTGACGGCCCGATTTTGCCGCCGTCATCTTGAAGGAATATGTCGCGGAGGTGATGGAGGATTTGCTGAACTTTGAAGCACCGGGATCCTTGATGTACCAGGTGTATTTGAGGCCTGCGCCGGTGGCGGAGACCGTCGTCTTGGCAACTGCTCCCTGCGACACGTAAGAGCCTGTGGGCTCCTTCGTGATCTCAAGCTCCACGCGGGCTTCGATAACAACGCTGCTCACGCTTTCGCCCTCACTTGTGGTAGCGATGCAGTAAAACTGACGTCCGGAGGTTGCCTCGGTCAATTCAAACGAATAAGTGGATTCTGTGGAAGCCTTCACGAATTTGGATGCGCCGAAATCCTTATAATACCAGGTGTAGGAAACGCGGTCAGCAGCGCCAAAAGAGAATCTCAGGGTAGTTCCGGCTTCGCTGTAATAGTAAGATACGGAGCCGGAGGGCACCTCTTCTTCAGAAGAGGATGAGCCGCTGGGAGCGGGGCGGAAGGTACCCCAGAAAAGGTGGGTCTCGGAGAACCATTCAAGGTCGGGATCGTAATAATCGTCGTTACGAACGCCTGTGATCCTGCCGTAGGAATCGGGGTAGTAATCGTTGTTGGAGCCCCAGGTGGTGTCGAGGATGACCCATCTGCCGTTGATGAACGCCTCGTTCCACGCGTGATTTGCATAGGGTATTATGTCATTGGTGAAGGAGGTAAGATTCTTATCGGAGCAGTACTGCTTATAGCGCGCCCATACAGCGGGTACCGTTTCGCTGGCACCAACGCCGGTGGCAAAGCCTACCACAACGCGGCAGGGGATGCCCACTGCGTGGCAGAATGCCGCCGTCAGATTTGCATAGCCCTCGCAAACGGAGTTTCTGCTGCTGTACGTCTCGTATGCGGAAACCTTTCTCGTGTAGCTTCCGTCGAGCATTCCGTAGTTATAGTATATATTCTCGGTGACCCAATTGTAGATAGCCTTGAGCTTTTGCGCATCTGTGGTGCAGCCGCTGACGATGCTTTGTGCGGCATTGTAAAGCTCATCCTCCAGATATGCAGGATCGGGACGATATTTTTCAACATCGTTGCCGCTGACGGCGTATGCGTCGTATACGGTTTCGTTTATAACGTCGAAGGAGATGACTGCATCATCGTATACTCCGAGATATTCGGAGAAGCGCTTCTGAATGGTGCGCATGCTGTCCGCGCCGGAATAAGCGGAGGCAACGCCGTTTTCAACGATGCAGATAACGGGAAGAGTTACGCTTGTAGCCTCTCCGAGGGCATCCCATACCCAGTAAGGTATGGAATACGCGTCCACGTCGACACCGTAAATAACGGTATCGTAGGTGGTCATCCATTCGTCGATCATCACCTTGCGCAGGCTGCTGTTAAAGCAACCGTTGCGGTAATACATAACAACGAAGGACTTGTCGTTATTGTACATTGTGGTAGCTTCCGTCGCCGATATCTCGCGCCAGTTTTCGTTATCGATGAAGGTATCATCGGCTAAAACTCCAACTGTCAGGATATTGAGCGAAAGGATAAGGGCGAAAAGTAAACAAAGAGGTCTTTTAAGCCAATTCATAGTAGCTCTCCTTTTCAGCATAGCTGACGAGTCTTATTTATATTAATTGTACATCACTTACATATCAAAATCAAGTGAAAATCACATATCAAAATCAAGTGAAAATCGAAGGTTACATAACATTTGCTCACGGTTTTTAACACAAACAAAAAAAAGGATGCTTCCGCATCCTTTTTTATATCGGAGTGACACGATTTGAACGTGCGACCTCTTGGTCCCGAACCAAGCGCTCTACCGAACTGAGCCACACCCCGTTATGGTCCGTCATCTGGTTTTCTGCGTTTTGACAGCCTTATTAGTATATCACCGAGTTTTCAATATGTCAAGAAAATGTTTTTCTTCACAATATTTTTTTTGAAAAAGGCAAACTTGACGAAAATGACGAAAAATCCGTGTTATCATTACGTCCTCGCACAGAACAGCCTCAAGAAAGAGAAAAAAGGAGCTTTAGACTTTCCAATCTTATGTCTATCACAGAAACAGCGCTCACGGTTTTATCCGTCATATCCACGTTATGCGCCATCATCTTCGGATATTCCGCCTTCCGACGAAACGGACGCGCCGACGTGAGCGCCCATGCGGCAAAGGATGCCACCTTTCTCACCGAGATCGGCTACATCAAAGCAAACACCGACGAGATAAAATCCGAGCAAAAGGAACAGCGAAAAATGAACACCGAGGTCATATCCCGACTGACCGCGGTTGAAGAATCGGTCAGGCAGGCGCACAAGCGCATAAACCGCCTCGACAGCGAAATGAACGCGGGAAAAACACAGTAGAAAGGAACTCAGAATGGCAAGAAAACTCATCAAATGTACCGTCCCCGTACTTAAAAAGGGGAATCATTACCTCACCTCAGGCTACGGTGAACGCACTGTCCGCGGCATAAAGGGCTTTCACAAGGGCTGCGACCTTGTGGGCGGCTCCGCCTCCGGCGCCGCTACGGACTATATCCTGGCATTTGAGTCCGGCATAGTTACGAAAGCCACAAACAACGTGGAGGGCGACACCCCCTCCGAGGGCAACGCCGTTTATATAAACCACGGAAACGGCATCGAGACCTGCTATCTTCACATGAGACGCGGCTCCGTCACCGTGAAGGAGGGCACGCCCGTTGCCCGCGGCGACGTTATCGGTTACATGGGCAGCACCGGCAACTCCACGGGCGCACATCTCCATTTCGGCATGAAGATAAACGGAAGCTGGGTGGACCCCCTTCCCTATCTTGACGGCACCGCACCCCTTCCCTTCAAGCGCAGCCTGCAGAAGGTGAAGACTCTCCGCCGTGGCGACAAGGGCGCAGACGTTGCGCTGCTCCAGCGCCTTCTCAACTCCGTTTCAAGCGCAGGACTTGACGTGGACGGCAGCTACGGCGCCAAAACGGAAAGCGCCGTTTTGGACTATCAGACCGTTTTCGGTCTTAAAGCAGACGGCATCTTCGGGGGCAACAGCTGGGCACACATCATCCGAAGCGAAAAGCAGTGAGGAGGCGGAAAATGAACAAGAAAGACGTTATATCCCGCGCGGTGAAGACCTTTATCGAAGCCGCCCTCGGCTATGCCCTTGTGAATCTCGGAAGCCTTTCCGACAGCATCTCCCTTGATGCGGCCGACCCCGACCTTCTGCCGCACACCGTCACCTGTGTTCTTATTTCCGCGGTGGCGGCAGGCGTTTCCGCCGTGTGGAACGGCGTTATCGAGCCTCTTTTCGAAAAAGGCAAATAAAAAAGAGAGTCTTCCGACTCTCTTTTTTTGTTAAGCAAAAATTACTTGATGATTCTGTACTTGCCGATGAAGGGAAGCTCCTTTGCCTTGCCGGTTGCAGCATTGATGATGCCGAGAACGGAAAGGATAAGGGTAACAACACCGAGGATGGGGGTGATGATCCAGCCGAGAACGGGGATGAATCCAATGATGCTTGCAACTACGCCTGCCAGCCAGAGAACGATACCCTGATTGCAGTGGTAGCGGGCAAACTTGGAATTGGATGCTACGAAAAGGGGAATGAGAACGAGCCAGGAGAGGTATGCGAGGATAGCCATAACCTTATTCTTCTCGATGTCTTCCTTATCGAATTCGGCGGTGGTGTCGGGAGTGTTGTTCAGAGCAGCAAGCTTTTGGGTAAGATCAACTGCCTGAGCGGGCTCTTCTGTGGGAGTGCCGCAGCCGGGGCAGGTCTTAGCCTGTTCGTCGATCTGAGTGCCGCAGTTTTTGCAAAATGCCATGATATGATCTCCTTTTTATGTACGCCGCCCGGGGAGCACCTCGGAGCGACAGAATTTTTGATCTTCTATATTATACAACCAATAAAATGAAATTTCAACCTCTACGGGAAAAGTATCTGAAAATTTGTGCACAAAAAAAGCACCGCAAAAGCGGTGCTTTTTTAATCTGTTATGCTAAGCGATCGTTATCTGATCTTATTTAGCGGGAGTACCCCAGATCTCGAACTCAGCGATGTTGCAGTAAGAGTAGTATTCAGTGTCGGTGGTGAGATCCTTAACTTCTTCGAATGTTTCGGGAGTACGGGAGAGGAAGCGAACGTAGTAGTATACGGTGTCGTCTTCGATGTCAACCATTTCATAGTCGCCGCCTTCGTAAGCGAGCTCAGTGATGGTGTGGAGGTCTACCCAAGTTTCACCGTCTACGGATGCCTGGAATTTGCAGCCGATAGCACGTGCAACCCAACCGGAACGGGTGTAGAAACGGATCTGCTCAAGAACAACGCCTTCTTCGATCCATGCGCCAACGTAACCGGTAGCGGTACCGTCGGTGATGCCGTCCCAATCGCCTGCGATACCAACGTTCATAGCTTCGTCGTTAACGGATTCGCACTTTTCATCGCAGTCGTAGAATGTCTCGATGTCGTTATCGAATACATAGTTAGGAGTGCAGGAAGCGGTGTTGGACCAAGTACCCTTACCGTCGTGGATAACATGATCAGCATCGATAGAGAAGTATACAGCGTCAGCAGTGGGTGCGCCCCAGTCCCAGTCGATAGAGCCGGGAACTACATCGCCCTCATAGGGGAATTCGTTGCGCTCGAGTTCGCCTGCGTCTTCGCCGCCTTCGTCTGCGTTGTCGGATTCGGTGTCTTTTTCGGTTTCGGTGTCTTTTTCGGTCTCGGTGTCCTTTTCGGATTCCTTTTCGGATTCGGAGCCGGCTGCGGTGCCGGTACCGGTGCCTTCGCCCTCGTCAGTATCATCACCGCAAGCGGTCATGAGAAGCATGGAGAACATGCATGCGATAGCAAGAAGGATAGCGAGTAATTTTTTCATTTTCTCATTCTCCTTAAATGAAATAGAATTATGCATCACTTAATATACACCAAAGCGAAACTTTTGTCAATAGGTGGTCAATATTTGTCTATTACAACTTGAAAAACAAAAAAAGCACCGCAATGCGGTGCTTTTTGTGAGCAAGATTATTTTGCAGGGTAGCCCCAGATCTCAAGCTCTGCAACATTGCAGTAGCCACGGAAATCGGTAGCTTCGGTAGCAGTCTCGTCTACATACTGCTGGTATGCTGCGAGGTCACGGGAAACGAAACGAACGTAGTGGTATACGGTCTCGTCTTCGATGTCATAGAATTCATAGTCGCCGCCTGCCCATTCAAGCTCGGTGATGGTTACGAGGGTAACCCATTCAGTGCCGTCAACGGATGCCTGGATGGTAGCACCGGTCTCACGGCCGAGGTTAGCGGATCTGGGGAAGAAGCGGATCTGCTCGAGAACAACGCCTTCTTCGATCCATGCGCCAACGTAACCGGTCTTGGTGGTGTCGTTGTCCCAGTTTTCGAGAACGATACCAACGTTCATGTCTTCGCTGTTCGCGGAGCCGCAAGCTTCGTCACAGTCGTAGCAGGTGGTGTAGTCGTTGTCGAATGCCATCTGGGGAAGAGTGGTGGTAGCATTGCTCCAGGTACCCTTACCGTCGTGGATAACGTGGTCAACATCGATGGGGAAGAATACAGCGTCAGCGGTGGGTGCGCCCCAATCGTAGTCTACAGAACCGGGAATAACTTCGCCTTCATAGGGGAACTCATTGCGCTCGATTTCGCCTGCGTCTTCGCCGCCAGCTTCTTCGGTCTCGGTGTCCTTTTCGGTTTCGGTGTCTTTTTCGGTCTCGGTGTCCTTTTCGGATTCCTTTTCGGTTTCGGAGCCGGCTGCGGTGCCGGTACCGGTG
>JAZMZX010000126.1:0-10242 GCA_045586225.1 Eubacteriales bacterium | reverse complement strand
CCCCTCCCTCTCGGAGGGAGGCTTTTACGGCGGCATCGATATATCCGCAGACACCCCGAAAGTTTGTATTGATTTGGCGGTTTGTAAACCGTATGACTTTCAGATCATACCCTTCAAGTATTTCCGTGCGGAATTCATCCTTTCGTCTGCCTTCTTCGGTATAATGCTGTGACCCATCAATTTCTATGATCAGTTTGGCTTTGTGACAGTAAAAATCTGCAATAAAATTGTCTATGGCTTTTTGCCTTTGAAATCTGACTTCATATTTTGATAGGAAATCGTACCACAAATGATTCTCTTGCGGTGTTGCATTCTTGCGAAGATTCTTTGCAAGAGGAATATTCCTTTCGTTGTAATCAAGCGACATACTTATTCCTCCAATTTTTATCTTTATTTTACTATATCACAAATCTCCGTTAAAGACAACAGAGAATTGCCGAAGCATTTTTTTATTAAGGATTACAGAAGCCGCAGGGCTTATAGCCCATACTTATAAGCTTCTCTCTCGTGCCGCTGAATTCGCCGCGGTTGTCCGCCTTGATGGTGGGCACCTGCTCACAATCCTCCAGATGGAAGCGCATGGAGCTTTTGTTGAGCACGTAGGTTTGAACGTCGCCGGTAACGGTTTCCCCGTTTTCATCCGTTTCCCCACCCTCATCGAGACGGTTGCCGCCTGTGGCGTAATCGATAATAACGCCGGGCTGACAGTTATAAACGTAAACGTTGAAGCAAACGCCCTCACCCTCGTCCTCAACGGAGTAGCCCTCCATAACGACGCCGCGGGCAACCAGCTCCTTGCCCACAAACACCGGTGTCACCCGATACATAACGTGGTTTCCCGTTTCCTTAACGTAGTCTGCCACCATATTTTCGAAGGGCAGCATTCCTATCGTATTCATATAACGGGTGCCCGTTATCAGGTTTTTCTCATTTGCATTCTCGCCCGTCAGCTGAAATCCGATAAGGTGACAGCGGTTATAAAGAAGCTCACCGTCGATGAAATCGTATTTTGACGTTTGCCATCCCGTGGGCTTCACGTGGCTTATCTGCTCTCTCGGAGCGGTGGGCATAAGGTCCCTTCCCACGCACGCGGCAACAGTGCCGCAGCGGCCCAGCGAATCCAGCTCCGAATATGCCTCAAAGGATTCGGTAACTATTTGAGACTCCGTGAAATTCGGCTTATTATCATTGAGGGCAACGAAGGGCTCGCCCGAAAATTCCGGTATCTCACCGAGAGAAACAAAGGGGGAATCGTGACCGCCATCATCCTCCATCTGGCCTATAATATACGACCTGAGGAAAAACAGCACGATGAAAACCAAAAACAGTATCCCCACCACGGGGAAATCGCGGGAGGTACCTCCCGCTCTTTTCTTTGCGCTCATAAGCTATACCTCGAAACTGTGATCTTTTCGTGAGACGTGCCGGGGAATTCCTCCGTGTGCGTCAGCCTCCAGCGGGGCGCAAACATTGAAACGGGGAATCTTACGTCTGAGGGGTACACCCTGCCCCAGCGGTAGATTATCACCTCATCGATAACGTCGAGGAAATCGGAAACGTCTTCGTTTTCAACGAAGCAGTAGTCCTCCTCACCTGCAAAGAAAAGGAACGCGTCGTCCACCGTTACGTTTTTCGCCTTACGGCGGATATCTTCGCCAAACAGACGTGCGGAATATTCATTCATATAAAGGCGCCTGCCGCCCGTAAGAGCAAGCATATGGGATATCAGCGCTGAGTCGCGGCTCTGTCGGCGGCCGTTAAAGAGCATGCCGCCCTTATCATCAAGACAAACGATTATTTTCAAAAAGCAATCCTCTACAGTCTTTTTTATATAATTGTAGCCGCGGCAAAGAGAAAAATCAAGTCATTTGCTGTTAATAAAGGAAAAACGCACTTTCGTGCGTTTTTCTTTATCAGTTATTCCTCTGTCTGCGGTTTCTTTGTTTTTGAAAGCTTGCTGAAGAACTTGAGTATACGTTCCTTCGGCAGGAAATAGCTTACGATGAGCGCAAGCACCACGCCGACTCCCGTGTCGAATATTCTGTTCAGCGAATAGGTGATATAGGTATCCACAGGCTGATTGAACATCATGATGCAGAGCATAACGCCGCCGGGCTGAACGGCGCCGGGCCAGCGGAAGCCAACGCTTGCAAGCACAAGCAGTATCACTCCGATGAAAATGAGAGGGAGCATAAGGAGGTGAAGGCCTCCGTCGGGATATATCTGAATATAAAGGCTGAAAAGCCCCATTCCGATGAGACCGCCGAAAACGGTGCCGAAAAAGCGGTTACCGCCGTTGAGCTTGGAATTGGGCAGGTCCGAGCCGATGCCGAACACCACGCCGATGCAGGCGAAGGTGGGATTTCTGTCTATGAGCATATATACGAGGGTGCAAAGCGCCACGGTGATGGCGGTCTTCATTCCGCGTGTGCCAACGTGTATTTTCTCGGGTCTGTATTCCGTATTCATTCTATATTATCCTTAATATTATTTTTCCACGTAGTATTATAGCTTTGAATCGGAAAAAGTCAACCGTTTTCGACAATGCAAAATAAAATTCCATATAATATCAAAGATAAAGTAAGCCTCAACTCATATTTTCGTTACTTTTGCAAATATAAAAGAAAAAGATCTCCGCCGAAGCGGAGATCTTTTCTGCTTTTATCAGAACAGGTCTTCCTGATTTGCCGTTTTTATGCCGGCGCCCGCAAGAGCAGCAGCGGCGCTCTGATTATCGTCAACGCGGAATATCATATACGCGCCTGCCTTTGCGGAAAGGAACGCATAGGTATATTCAACGATAACGTGAGCTTCCGCCAGCACCTCAAGGATCGTTGCAAGGCTGCCCGGCTTATCGTCGATAGCAGCTGCAAGCACGTCTGTGGTGGTGGTGATGTATCCGCCTGCCTCAAGAGCTTCTTCTGCCGCCAACGGATCGTCGCAGATTATGCGAAGGATGCCGAAATCCTGTGTGTCGGCAATGGAGAGGGCACGCAGATTGATGTTGTGGTCGGCGATGTATCTCGTTGCATCTGCCAGCTTACCCTTTTTGTTTTCAATAAAAACCGAAATCTGTTTAACGCTCATGTCTTCTCTCCTTTTTATCAATTACTTAATCGTGAAGCTTTCTTCTGTCGATAACGCGAACTGCCTTGCCTTCGCTTCTCGTGATAGACTTGGGAGCAACGAGGTGCACCTTCGGGTTGATTCCAAGCATAGTCTTGATAGCGTTTGCGAGAGACTTTTCCTTCATCGCAAGGTCCTTAACGGTGTCGGAGAACTGATTGGGTGTCAGCTCAACGGAAATATCGAGAGTGTCCGTATTCTTTTCGCGGTCTACCTCGATAAGGTAGTTGGGAGTGTAGCCCTCCTGGAGAAGAACCGTTTCGATCTGAGATGGGAATACGTTTACGCCGCGGATAATGAGCATATCGTCGCTTCTGCCCATGGGCTTGGACATCTTGATAAGAGTACGTCCGCAGGAGCACTTCTTTCTGGAAAGAACGCAGATGTCTCTGGTGCGGTAGCGGATAAGGGGAAATGCTTCCTTATCAAGGCTGGTGAACACGAGCTCACCCTTGGAGCCTTCGGGAAGTACCTCGCCCGTTTCGGGGTCGATGATCTCTGCCAGGAAGTGGTCCTCGTTGATGTGCATACCGGTCTGCTCTTCACATTCGAAGGAAACACCGGGGCCTGAGGTCTCCGTGAGGCCGTAGATATCGTATGCCTTGATGCCAAGAGATTTTTCAATATCGCGGCGCATTTCTTCCGTCCAGGGCTCTGCGCCGAAGATACCTGCCTTAAGATCGATATCGTCGGGGGTAAGTCCCATTTCCTTAAGGGTCTCGCCTATGTATGCAGCGTAAGAGGGGGTGCAGCAGATGATGGTGGAGTGCAGATCGCGCATAAACTGGATCTGACGCTCGGTATTACCCGATGACATAGGAAGCGTGAGGCATCCAACCTTGTGGGAGCCGCCGTTGAGACCGGGACCGCCCGTGAAAAGACCGTAGCCGTATGCAACCTGGCAAACGTCCTCGTTTGTGCCGCCAACGGCAACGATAGCACGTGCGCAGCAGTCTTCCCAAAGATCAACGTCTTTCTGAGTGTAGAAAGCAACGACGCGGCGGCCGGTCGTGCCGCTTGTGGACTGAATACGAACGCAGTTTTTCAGATCCGTGCCGAGAAGGCCATAGGGATATGCATCTCTCAAATCAGCCTTTGTGAGGAACGGAAGCTTATGAAGGTCGTCAACAGATTTGATATCATCGGGGGTGACGCCCTTTTCGTCCATAAGGTCACGGTAATATTTAACGTTTTCGTAAACGTGCTTTATCTGCTTAACAAGCTTTTCATTCTGGATCGCCAGCATCTCCTCGCGGGAGGCGCATTCGATCTCGGGCTGATAATAGTTAGCCATATATTTTTCTCCTTCCGGCAAAAAACCTATGGGAGAAATTATACGCGCAAAACCGATGTTTGTCAATATATATTTATGTAAACAAACTTAAATCTCGCTTCGTCCGAATAATTATTCACCGCAATCAAAAAATATCACCTCCCGGCGGGAGGTGATATTTCAAAAATTATTTTGCAGGAGTTACGGAAATGATGTGGGGGTTTACGCCCTCATACCAGTAAAGGAAGCCTTCGAGGTCGATCTTGTCGCCAACCTTGAGAGCCTTAACAGCTGCGTAAACCTCGGAGGAGCTGCCGCAAAGATCAGACTCAACTACGAAGTTATAGGTCTTGCCGTCAACGGAAACGTTGAAGTAAAGGTCGTCGCCTTCCTGACCGGAGCCATCCCAGCCGTAAAGATATGCAGCCTCATTGCCGTTTGCATCGGTGGAAGCAGCAACCGTCATTCCCTTGAAGGAAACGAGCTGATTCTGGCTCTTGATAAGATCTTCGCTGCCGAGAAGAGACGTTACGTCCTTGGGCTCTGCGATCCAGCTGCCATCAATGATCTCGAGAGTTGCATCGATGATCTCAACTTCGCCTGCCCACTCAGCCTTATAGCCTTCAACCTTAACCTTTGTGCCCTTTTCGAGCTTGTTATAGGTATCCTCGCCGCAAGCAATGCGATACACGAAGTATGCACCGGAGGGGTCTGCAAGATAAAGAGTGCCGTTCTGATATTCAGAGTTCCACTTCTGCTTTGCCTGAACGTAAGCTTCGATAACGACCTTTTCCTCTACTGCAGCATTTGCGTATTCTTCATACGTCATAACGCCTTCGGATTTAGCGTTGGGATCTTCCTTGCCGCAGCCAACAAACACGAGCATAAACGTGAGTGCCAATACTAATGCAATGATCTTCTTCATTTTCATTCTCCTTAAAAATTCAAGTTTGTGTCGGGATTTTCACCCGATCCACAATTTTATTATACTGAAAAACTCGAATAAATCAATATTAATTCGTTTTTTTCTTTTTCAGTCGCTCAAAAACGGCATATGTGATAATCAGCACCCACACGAAGGCCAGCGCTGTCAGCAAAATAACGGAAGCAGGCGGCAAGGGACCAAGGTCCTTTGTTTCCGAGGAGGCGCCGCCGCCATCCACGTTCAGCCGGTAGAGGGATATCATATCCTCATAAAGCTTCTCAACATATGCGTCGTCCACAGTTTCGCGGCGGCGCACGGACTTAGTCACGTTCACTATCATCTGCCCTGCCGCGTCGCGGAGGGAGGCTGAGCCGTTGAAAACGGGTGTGACGAAGGTGTTGTCCACGTTATCAAGTAGCAGCTTCGACGCCTTTATCTTCACGTCGTAGTGCTTGTTGCCGTCCTCGCCCTCACGGGCAAGGTAATCAACGTACTCTTCGCTGGTCTGCGCCTTGGAGGTCACGGGAACGTAGCCCTCCGTCTGTGCATATGCGATCTGAACCTCATTTGTGAGAAGGAACTGTGTGAAGAGCCAGGACGCAAGGACCTCGCCCGGGTCTGCCTTATTAAAGATGCAGACGGAGGGACCCTGTGATATCATACGGGGTGCATCCGGGTCTGCCTGAGGCACCGTCATCACGGCTGTTTCAAATTCCACAAGGGCATCCTCGGCTATATCAACGAGAGGCGCGCCGCTTCCCATCCAGGTGGCACCTGCCGTTGAGTCAACGGCGAAGATGCACTGCCCTGCGTTAAGGAAATTCGCGGGATAGCCCGACACGGTGAAGCAGGAAAATGCACCGATGCCGACGCTTTCGGCAACTGTGAGGAGCTTCTCCTTCGTCACGTCGTTGAAGACGAGTATCTCTCCCGCATCGGTGGAGTATCCGCCGCCGCTTTGCTCCAGCATCTGTATCATCATATTATCGGTGGATTTATAAATGAAGGGTATCAGCACCTCCTGGCCGTTCACCTTATAGGTGCCGTCTTCATTTTTCTCCGTTGCCGCCGCAGAGACCTCCCACACAAAGTCCCACGTAAGCACCTCGGGAAGCTGATATCCAAGCTTTTCAACGTAGGTCTTGTTCACGTAGCAGGCTTCCGTTGAGCGCATATAGGGCACGGCATAATAGTGGCCGTCAAACTCGCATTCTCCGAGAAACTGCGGGATGATCTCCTCCTTTTTCGGGGAATCGAAGTTCACCTCGCTGCCGCCGAGACCGTATTTTTCGTGGTCGAAAAGCCCGTCAAGGGGCACAACGGTGTTTGCGCCCGTCAGGTACGTGGCGATATGGTCGGGATAAGTGATGCACACGTTAGGTGTGGTCTGCGTGGAGATATTGGTGATAACGTCGTTATATATCTTTCCGTAGTCGGTGTAAAGACGAAGGTTCACCTTCACGTTGGGATAGCACTTTTCAAATTCCGCGATAGCGTTTTTGTATATCTCCACCTGAGTGTGGTTCGTATCGTTTTTCGCCCAGAAGGATATCTCGTACTGCCGAGAGGTGTCAAATTCCTCGGGAATAACGAAGGGGTCGAGCCCGCGCGAGCCGTGGCATCCCGCAAGGACAAGGGGCAAAGCGGAAACGAGCACCAGAAGGAGAGCTATTATCTTTTTTCTCATCCCTTTGTACCTCCTCTCGAAACGCCCTCCATTATCTTTTTGCGGAAAATAATAAAGATCACGATAAGGGGCACGGAGATAACGACCACCGCCGCCATCATGGCGGGAATGTTCTCTCTGCCGAAGCCGTTTTCGCGGATAGACTGAATACCGTTTGAAACGAGGAAATATTTTTCATCGTCTGTGACGAGCCTCGGCCACACGTAGGAATTCCAGCATTCGATGACCTTCAGTATGGTCACCGTTACGAGAGTGGGCTTACAGATGGGCATCAGCACACGCCACAGATATTTGAAATCCGAGGTACCGTCCACCTTTGCGGCATAGTAAAGCTCGTCGGGTACCTGCGCAAAGTTCTCCTTCAGAAGATAGATGTAGAAAACCGAGGTCACCGAGGGGAGGATAAGTCCCGCAAAGGTGTTTCGCATATCAAGGTCCGTCACCGTAACGTAGTTGGTAATAACAACGAGCTCGCTTGGTATCATCATCAGCGAAAGGAAAATGGCAAACACAAGGTCCTTGCCCTTGAAATCAAGCCTTGCAAAGGCAAAGGCCGCAAGCACGGTAACGAAGAGCATCAGCGCCGTTGTAACGACGGTGAAGATGATGGTGTTCACGAAATAGTCCGCAAGAGGCACCGAGGTGAACGCTTCCTTATAGTTTTCAAGGGTGGGGGAAAGTGTGAAAAGCTTCGGAACAAATTCCGAGTTATAGGAGCCGTAGCTTTTAAGTGACGTGAGTATCATCCAGTAAAAGGGGAAAAGGACGATAAGCGCCCACAAAGCGAGAAAGCCGTAAACCACGGTGCTGATAACGTTCTTTTTCGTTTTGGCGGCTCTTTCGATCTTATCAAAATCGAGTTTTTTATCCATAAGGCGCCTCCTTTAATAATGAACGTGCTTTTTACTGATAAGCAGATTCACGCACGTTATTGTCAGAACGATGGAAAAGAGCACTATGGCTGCCGCAGATGCATAGGAGGGGTATCCGCCGCTGTTTCCGTAGAGCATATCGTAGATATAACCGACGATGGTGTTCATTTCGGCGGAATTAAGATTGGTACCGAAAAGGGCAACGGCATCGCTGTATGCCTTGAAGGCACCGATGAAGCCCGTGATCACAAGATAGAAAAGCATGGGCGAGATCATGGGAAGAGTGATCTTATAAAAGATCCTGAACCGGGAGGGGCCGTCCACCTTTGCGGCGCTGTAGTAGTCCTCCTTAACGGAGGCAAGAGCGCTGGTGAGCACCAGCACCTTAAAGGGCATAACGGTCCAGACGGTATATATGCTGAGCACCAGCATCTTCGCCCAGTAGGGGCCGTCGATGAAGTCCACGGGAGAACCGCCGAAAAGCCCGATAACCAGATTCGCAAGGCCGTCGCTGTATGGCGTCTTTTTGAAAAGTATCATAAACACGAGGCCAACGGCAAGGGTGTTCGTCACGTAGGGGAGGAAATATATGGTCTGAAAAAGCTCGCGGAGCTTTTTGATGGAGGCAAGCCCCACGGAAATGAGAAGGGCAAGCCCCGTTGAAAGAGGCACTGTGATGATAACGAGAATGAATGTGTTCTTCAGCGCCTGCAGGAAATAAGGGTCGTGAAGGATGTAGGAATAGTTGAAGCCGCCAACGCCCGAAAAGGTCTGAGAGGCGAAGTTGTATCCCTCCTCGAAAGAATAAACGAAAACGTCAACCAAAGGATACACCATAAAGACCAGAAGGAAGAGTATCGCCGGCAAAAGATAAAGCCAGCCCTTGGGATTGTTGTTTTCCATAAAGCCTCCTTATCCCTCGCTGCCGAAGCGGATACGCTCCTCGGTGGTCTTGTCGAAAAGGAATATCTTATTTTTCTTGATATCGAAGCTTACGGTGCCGCTGCCTGCGTCGACGCGGGTGTCCGAATCGATAATGGAGCGGACGGTGCCCTCGCTTGCCGCTTTGTTCAGGGAAACTATGCTGATGTCGCGTCCCATGACCTCAACGGCGCGGAGCGCACAGCTGAGCCTGCCGCCCTCGCGAAGGATGAAGCCCTCCGGGCGGATGGCAGCATACACTTCCCCGTCGGGAACGCCGTCGGTTTCCATAACGCAGTCGTCGCCGATATAGAGCTTGCCGCCCGACACGCGTCCGTCAAACACGTTGATGGGAGGCGTGCCCAAAAACTTTGCAACAAAAAGATTCGTGGGGTCGTCATACACGTCCTGAGGCTTGCCTATCTCCTGAAGCACGCCGTCCTTCATCACGACGATAAGGTCGGAAATGCTCATGGCCTCCTCCTGGTCGTGGGTAACGAAGACGGTGGTTATCTTCGTTTCTTCCTGAATTCGCTTTATCTCCTCGCGGGTCTGCAGGCGCAGGCGCGCATCCAGATTGGAAAGAGGCTCGTCCATCAGAAGGATGCGGGGCGTTTTCACAAGAGCACGGGCAATGGCAACGCGCTGCTGCTGTCCGCCGGAAAGCTCCGAGGGCTTGCGGTCCATAAGACCGTCTATCTCCACGAGCTTTGCCGCCTCAAGGGCTCTTTTTCCCATTTCCTCCCTCGTCAGCTTTGCCTTTCCCTTCAGATTCTCAAGGGGGAATGTAATATTCTGCTTAACGGTAAGGTGGGGGTAAAGGGCATAATTCTGAAATACGAAGCCAACGCCTCTGTTTTCGGGCGGCAGGTCGGTAACGTCGTCGTCACCGAAGTATATCTTGCCCGAGGTGGGCTTCAGAAGTCCGCAAAGGAGATTTAGCATGGTGCTCTTTCCGCAGCCCGAGGGGCCAAGAAGGCCTATCAGCGTGCCGTCGGGGATCTCAAATGTGAAATCGTTGACGGCGATAACGTCACCCTTTGCATTTTTGTTTCTGCTGGGGAATTTCTTTGTCAGATGCTCTAACGTAACTTTCATAGCGTTCCTTTCTTTGCCGGATCATCACTAAAGGTCGCGGCAGCTGATCTATCCGCATCGGTGCGGAACAGTATCTATGTGATATTTTATAGGCCTGCAAGGTAATCAAGCATATCGCGGATGCGGTAAAGCTCGCTCGGCTTGTTATTATAAAGCCATCGCTCGGAGAAGGAGCGGCTCCATTCCGCAGTGTCGGTGACGCGGCTCACCTCGATGCCCGCCATCACGCCCGCAAGCTCCGCCATAAGAGCAGTCCCCTCGGCGGCAAGCAGCAGCTCGAGCCGCACGGAATCGTGCTCCCACAAGTCGTCCGAGAGCAGCTCCCTGATGCGCTTATATT
>JAZMZX010000125.1:0-9436 GCA_045586225.1 Eubacteriales bacterium | reverse complement strand
CGTATTTACGGGCATAACGGGAGCTCTGCCGAAGAGTCCGCCGTAGTTCACCTCATCGCCGACGGTCTTGCCGATGGCGGGGATGATACGCACTGCCGTCGATTTATTGTTCACAACGCCGATGGCGATCTCGTCGGCGATGATGCCGGAGATGACCTCATCGGGTGTGTCGCCGGGGATGGCGATCATATCGAGACCAACGGAGCAGACCGCCGTCATAGCCTCCAGCTTTTCAAGGGTAAGCGCGCCCATGGATGCGGCTTCGATCATGCCTGCATCCTCGGAAACGGGGATAAAGGCGCCGGAAAGTCCGCCAACGTGAGAGCTTGCCATAACGCCGCCCTTCTTCACGGCATCGTTCAGCATCGCGAGAGCTGCCGTGGTACCGCAGGCACCGCAGCGCTCAAGGCCTATCTCCTCGAGGATATAGGCAACAGAGTCGCCGATGGCGGGGGTGGGAGCTAAAGACAAATCGACGATACCGAAGGGGACGTCAAGCATTTTGGAGGCTTCCGTTGCAATGAGCTGACCAACACGTGTTATCTTGAAGGCCGTGCGCTTGATGGTTTCCGCGATAGCGGTAAGGTCGCAGTCGCCTGCGCGCTTGATAGCGGCAGCAACGACGCCGGGACCGGAAACGCCAACGTTGATAACGCGCTCGGGCTCGCCGGTACCGTGGAATGCACCTGCCATAAAGGGGTTATCCTCGGGAACGTTTGCAAAAACCACGAGCTTGGTGGCGCCGATGGCGTCACGGTCTGCCGTGAGCATTGCAGCGCGCTTCACGATGCTTCCCATCTTTGCAACGGCATCCATATTGATACCCGCCTTCGTGGAGGCAACGTTAACGGATGAGCACACGCGGCTCGTTTCCGCCAGCGCTTCGGGAATGCTCTCTATAAGGAGCTCTGCGCCGTTTGACGCGCCCTTCTGGACCATTGCACTGTAGCCGCCGATAAGGTTCACGCCGATATCGCCTGCGGCGCGGTCCAGAGTTTTTGCAAGCTTTATAAGGTCGTCGGTGCTGTGAAATCCGCCTGCCATATAAGAAATGGGGGTGACGGATATGCGGTTATTTATGATCGGGATACCGTAGCGGCTCTCAAGCTCCGCCGTTACAGAGGTGAGACGGCCTGCGCTTTTGGTGATCTTATCGTAGATCTTATCACAAAGACGGCCGATATCGTCGCTCTGACAATCGTAGAGAGTGATGCCCATGGTGACCGTTCTGATATCGAGGTTTTCCTCGCGTATCATATTCACGGTTTCCCGTATTGCCTTTACGTTAAGCATAGAGGTCTCCTTCCTTTATCAGATCTCGTGCATGGAATTGAAGATATCCTCGTGCATCACGCGGATCTCAAGATTATTCTCGGCACCAAGCTTTTCGATGGCGAGTCTGAATTCATCGAAGCTGGTGGAGAGAGAATGTATATCCACGATCATGATCATTACGAAATACTCGGAAAGAACAGACTGAGTGATCTCATTTATATTTACTTGAAAATCGGCGCAGGCTGCGGATACGCGCGCGATGATGCCGACGCTGTCCTTGCCCACAACGGTTACGACTGCTTTCATTTTTTATGTCTCCTTAGATTTATCGGTACGCTATATTCTACAGCATTTCGCTCTTCTTTGCAACAGATTCCGCCAAAAAATCCCGCTCCTGCTGCCGGCACGCCCTCACGGGCGGCGAATACAGTTTTGAACATAAAATGTTCATAATTCGTCAACAGAGTTTTCATCTGTGTCACAAATTCCATCGATTATGTGCTATAATGTAGACGAAGCGGCGCTGCCGCTCATAAAAATCGAAACAAAGAGGAACACTTATGAACTACCGTGATTTTGGAAAGACCGGAGAAAAAATATCCGCTCTCGGCTTTGGCTGTATGCGTTTCCCCGAATATAAAGAGGGTGAGAAGAATTTCGTTGACCAGGATAAGGTAGACGAAATGATCGCTTACGCTTACGAAAACGGCGTAAACTATTTCGACACCGCTCCCTACTACTGCAATTCCAACAGCGAGGCCGCTCTCGGACATGCTGTGAAGGATTTCCGCGACAAGATCCTTTTATCCACCAAGTGCCCTATGGACAAGGGCATGGGCCCCGACGGCTACCGCAAGCACCTTGAGCGCAGCCTTTCCCGTCTCGGCACCGACCACGTTGATTTCTATCACTTCTGGGGCATCAACCGCGGCACCTTTGATAATCAGATCCTTCCCGAAGGACTCCTCGAAGCAGCTGCAAAGGCAAAGGAAGAAGGCCTCATCCGCCACATCTCCTTCTCCTTCCACGATCACCCCTCCGCTATCAAGCACATCGTTGACACTGCGGAATCCATGGGCATCAGAATGGAATCCATGCTCTGCCAGTACAATCTTCTCGACCGCGCAAACGAAGAGATGATCAAGTACGTTAACGAAAAGGGTCTCGGCACCGTTGCTATGGGTCCCGTTGGCGGCGGCCGTCTTGCTGCCCCCACCGATCTTTATGCAAAGCTCACCGGCAAGCCCTCCATCGCAACCTACGAGCTTGCATTCAAGTTCTGCCTCGGCAACCCCAATCTTAACTGCGCACTTTCCGGCATGCAGAATCTCGATATGGTACAGAAGAACATCAAGGTCGCTTCCGACAACACCGCGTTCTCCGAGGAAGAATGGGAACAGCTGGGCGTTGCTATGGAAGAGGTGAAGAAGTTCTCCGAGCTTTACTGCACCGGCTGCAAGTACTGCCAGCCCTGCCCCGCTGAGATCAACATCCCCCGTATCTTTGAGATGTGGACCTACTACAACGTATACGGCCTCAAGGATCACGCAAAGAACATGATGCGCGATTACATCCGCCACGGCGGCAAGACCTTCGACGACTGCCTCCAGTGCGGCGCTTGCGAGGAAAAATGCCCTCAGCATCTTGCTATCCGCGAAAACCTCGAAAAGGTCTGCAAGATCCTCTCTGAATAAGAATACGAAAAAAAGCCTCCGATACGGAGGCTTTTTTTATTTTTCTTCGTATATTTCGTATTCAGTGCCGCTGTTTTCGGGTGAAAGCACACCGTACACCTCCCCGCTTCCGTAGAAGACGGGGGTGTCCTTCGGTATTCCGTAATCGGCACCGCTTTTCAGAACGGGACCGTGAATTCCGAAGATAATGCGGTCCGCTTTTCCGACACAGTCCTTGCCAAAACCGAAAATCTCGCTTTCGTGAACGGATGAGGATAGATAAAGAACGCTCTCGTTTGAGTTCTCCGCAAAGATGGCAATAACGGGATGGGACGACCTGCCGATGCTTGCGGTCTCACAGCGGAAGGTCCCGCCAAACAGAGCAACGCCGTCGCTGCGTTCATACACCTGAACCGCAACTCCATACCTTTCCGCGGAAGCAGAGACCGCGTCGAAGCTCTGCGCCTCTGCCTCTGTTTCCGGCTTGGGGACGAAAATCCTCTCGACGTAGGCGCTGCCGCAAAGCTTGGCCACGGTGCGGACGTGACGGCTGTGAAGATGCGTTATAACGTATGCTCCGATACGGCGGCATACGAAGGGGCCGCCTTCGTCAAGAGCGCCGTACACGGAGCCGCTGCTGCCGTCGGTCACGTCGAAAAGAACGGTGTCTGCCCCCGACCTCAGAAGGAGCACCTCGTTTTTGCCGCGGCGGAAATACGAGATATCCGCCGTGTCTGCAGTGTTGGCATAGGCTGTGGCACCAATGCCAAAAAGGATCACAAGGGCGGTGAGAGATGACGCCACCGCCTTTGAAGTCTTAGGCCTGCACGCAAGGATGGCGCACAGAGCCGCGGTGAGCAGCACCGCCGCTATATATGCCGCGATGCTTTCCGCAGGCAGGCGGACTACCGCGCCCTCCACCCTTGAAAGCAGCTCTGCGCCGAGAGCTGTGATGCGGCAAATAAATGCGGCCGGAAATGCAAAAAGCTCCGATAGGGGCACAAGTCTGTAAAACAGAAGCGCAAAGGGAGAAAGATACAGCACCAGCGTCACGGGCAGAGAGAAAACAAGCGTGGACAGCGGTGAAAGCCACGATATGCTTCCCATGCGCATCCACATTACGGGAAGGGTGAAAAGCAAAGCACAAAGGGACGTGACTGCAGAAGAAAGAAGCCTTCCCCATCGCGCCGCCCTTGCTCCCTCCGTAACGTGGCCTGCGTAGATGCAGGCGAGCATTGCGGAAAATGACAAAAGGAGCCCCGTATCCGCCGCTGCATACGGCGACACAGCTATCATCAGCGCAACGGAAAGGAAAAGCGAGGTGACACTGTCGGGCTCTCTGCCGAAGAAAAACGAGAGATAATATATGACGAGCATTATTCCTGCGCGCACGGCAGAGGAAGAAAAGCCCGTGAGCCCCATATAGAATATCACGGCCAAAATCAACAAGGATACCCTAAGATTCTTCCCGATAGGAAGCCTTTTCAGGACAGCCTCAAGACCGCCCGTGAGCACAGAAAGGTGAAGTCCGCTGACAGCAAGCAGATGGATTGCTCCTATATACCTGAAGTCACGCAGAAGCGTTGGCGAAAGCGCTGCTCTGTCACCTGTGAGAAGCGCCGCCATCATGCCGCCGTCGCCGCCTGCTGCCTCCGCCAAAACGAAAAGCCGCGCCGACAAACGGGCTCGCAAGGCTGCAACGAAGGAGGCTATGCCCTTCTCCCTTCCGATGACCGTTAAAAGGCCGCTTTCCGCCACCGATGAATATGCCACGATGCCGCGGCTCAGATAATATTCCGCGTCTCTTGCATCGACGGCGCCGTCGATGGGCACCGTCACCGCGGTGAACTCTGCCACGTCGCCCACGGCAAGCCCCGAAGAAAACTCCGTTTCAAGGAGAGCCTTGAAGGTGACGCCGTGGGCCTTAACGCGGACGGCGCAGGCGCTGCCGTACACCTTATCGTAGAATATTTCCGTCACGGTGCCGGAAAGCGTTTCGGCTCCGTTGACGGATACGGCGGCATTCCGCTTTTCATCTATAGCGGCGTGTGAGAGCAATACTGCCGCCACCGCCGCCGCTCCGAGACAAACGGCTGCCGCACGGTACCTTTTCAGCTTATCCGCGAAAATAAGGGATGCCGCGAAAAACAGCGTTACCGCCGCGAGCACCGCGGCGGTAAAAAGATTCTTTACGTTCACGTCAGCGGTGACGAGCACAACCGACGTAAGAATAAATGCAAAGCACAGAAGGGCCGTTGGTCTTTTTCTGAATATCTCCATAGTACCCCTGCGTCACTCTGCCAGAAGGAGCTTCCGCTTTCTCTGCTTCAGAAAAGACAGAAGCGAGGCCGCGATATACACCGTAAGGTCCACAAATACGACGGACGCGCCCACGGGGAGCCCCAGAGAGCAGGACACCACAAAGCCCAAAAGGAAGCACAAAACGGAAGACCCCGCCGCCGTGACCATCACGCCGCGGAAGCTTTTGCACACTCTCATTGCCGTCAGCGCGGGGAAAACGATAAGCGCCGATATCATAACGGAGCCGATGAGCTTCAGGCCCACGACCACCGTCACCGAGGTGAGCGCCGATATCATCATGCTGTAAAAGCGGGCATTTATGCCCGTTGCCGCCGCGAAGGTCTCGTCGAAGGTGACGGCGAAGATGCGGCTGTAAAAAAGCGCAAAGAGAATTATCACCACTGCGGAAAGACCGATCGAAAGATACAGGTCCTTATCCGTGAGGGTCAGCACGGAGGCGGAGCCGAAAAGGCTCGAGCACATATCGGCTGTGTAGCCCGTGGTGAAGCTGAAGATGAGCACGCCCACCGTTATCATTCCCGTGGAAACAACGGCGATGGCGGCATCTCCGCCCATTATCCCCCGCTCTGCCAGCCACATCAGAATAAAAGACGTGAGCATAACGATGGGGATAGATATCTCCATGGTGAATTTGCCCGTGGCATCGAGAAGAGTGGCTATGGCGAGAGCGCCGAAGCCCGCGTGGGCAAGTCCGTCGCCAATATTCGACATACGGCGGAGCACCATCGTAACGCCGAGAAGCGATGCGGAAAGCGACACCAGCGCCCCCACCGCGGCGGCGCGGACGATTATGCCGAAAAGTATCGGCGATAAAAGCATATCAATAAAGGTCATTTCAGTTCTCCGATAGAGTTATATTGAGGACGTCAGCCGTTGCCGCCGGAAAATTCCCGCCAGGTGTCAGAGGCAAGATATTCCTCTCTTGTGCCATAAAATACGGGCTGCTTTTTCAGGTGCAGAACGTGCGTTGCCGCCGTTGCAACTGCGGCAAGGTCATGAGACACCATGATCACCGTGATCCTGTGCTTTTCGTTCAGCTCGTCAATGACGGAATAAAGCTCCGCCGTCACGACAGGGTCAAGCCCTGCGGCAGGCTCATCCAGAAGGAGCAGGTCTCCCGTTGCCGCAAGTGCGCGTGCCAGCAGCACACGCTGCTGCTGACCGCCCGAAAGCTCCCGATAGCTCTTATTCTGTATGTCGTGGATGCGCAGAGCCGTCATAGCCTCGCAGGCTCGCTCGCGGTCCCGCTTTGTATAGAAGGGGTAAAAGCCGCCGCGGCCGAGACAGCCGGAAATGACGACCTCGTATACGCTCGCGGGGAAATCTCTTTGTATCTCCGTTTTTTGGGGCATATATCCGATACCGCGGGCGGTGATCCCGTTGCCGTAGGTCACGCTTCCGCGCAGAGGCTTTATCAGCCCTAAAAGCCCCTTGATAAGCGTGGACTTGCCCGATCCGTTTTCACCGATCACGTAAAGATAGTCGCTTTTTTCAAGGGTAAAATCGATATTTTCCGCCGCCACGGTGTCTTCATAGCCGAAGGCGGCGTTTTTACAGGTTATAACTGCCATTTTTTCTCCATTCGCCGCCATTGGCGGCTTCAATAGTTTTGCGCTTCCTCACTCCAGCGCAAGGCGCAGATTCTCAATATTCTGTTTCATCAGCGAAAGGTAGGTGGCGCCGTTTCTCATTTCCTCTGCCGACACATTGTGGCAGGAATGAAGGGTCAGTATCCCGCAGCCTGTTGCCTCAGACACAACGCGGGCGGCGCCCCCGTGGGAGCCTTCGATAACGAACACGTATCCGATGCCGTGCCCGGCAACGGTGCCGCACAGCTCCGCGATCTTCGCGGCGGTGGGCTCCTGCCCTACCGAGCAGCCCGAGAGGGCGGCGTGGTACTCGAGTCCGTAGTGCTCCGTGAGATAAAGGAAAGGAAATCTATCGGCCACCACGATCTCCTTCTTCGCGCTTTCGGCTGTGAGCTCCGTCAGCTCACGGTCCAGCGCGGAAAGCTCTGCTCTGTATGCTTCCGCATTGCGGCGGAAGGTGTCGGTGTTTTCGGGATCAAGCTCAATCATGATCTCAAGTATCCCGTCGAAGATGAGCATCGCATTTTTCGGTGACGTCCACACGTGCTCGTCTGCGGCGCAAACGTCGCCGTGGCCGTGACTGTGGTTGTGGTCGTGACCGTGGTCGTGGTCGCCCTCGCCGTCAGCACAGATAAGTGAAACGGCGCCGGATATGGGGTAGCCCTTCACATCCGATTCCCCGAGCGATGCGATGATACCCTCAGCCCAGGTGTCGATGCCGCCGCCCGTGTAAATGAAAAGATCGGCCTTGTCAATGAGCGCCATATCCGCAAGGGTGGGCTCGTAGGTGTGGCTTTCGGCGGCAGGGGCAAGGAGCATAGTAACGTTCACCTTATCGCCGCCGATGGCACGGACAAAATCGTACTGGGGAAAGATGGTGGCAACGACTGTGAGCTTTCCGCCGTCATCTTCCCCGTCGGCACAGGATGTGAGCGCCTGAAGTGCCGCTGCAAGCATCAGCGCCGCCAAAATCATGGCTATGGCTTTTTTCACGTGTTCACCCCCTCGCAATTGCGGCACACGCCGTAAATGGTGGTGTGCACGGCGTCAACGCGGAAGCCGTGGTCGCTCTCTATGTGACCTATCATATCCTCGATAACGTGGCACTCCGTGTGGAAAAGCTCGCCGCAGCGCATGCAGCGCAGGTGGAAATGATTCTCGCAGCCCACGTGGCCTGCGTACTGATAAAGGGCGCCGTCCCGTCCGCCGGATACGTATTTTTTTACCTTCTCCTCAGCCGCAAAGGCGGCGAGTGTGCGGTACACGGTGGCCTCGCCGATATCAAGGCCGCTTTCGTTTATTATGTCCTTCACGGAAAAGCATCTGTCTGCGTTTTCCTTCAGAAATCCGAGAAGCGCCGCTCTCGGACGGGTGGAATATTTCATCTTGCTCATATTTATCATTGTTGCCTTACGTTAAATTTGATAATCACTATCATTTTTAATGATACCACCGATAATTCGATTTTTCAAGACAAATTTGATAATTATTATCAATTTGACACGTAATACTGACTGTGATATACTGAATACATACTAAAATCGCACCGATTTTGACGAAGGAGGCGCGAAAATGGCATTTTCGGCATTTGTTATTTCGATTTTGGCATTTGTATTATTTACCGCAGGCGCAGTAATGTATGGCTGCATACTGTTGTCGCACGTTGATCTCACACTTCAAAATATCACTCCTCTCCCCGAAGGCGGCTATGAACTCGCGCCGTCAACGGACAACATCGGCAAGGTCACGCCGCACATTACAGCCGTCGCCATCATCGTGATACTGTCGGTAGTTTTGCCCATTTTGCTTATAAAGAAAAGATCCGCCGCCGCAACTCTTGCCGCATCTGTGGCAGTTATCATAATCGCCCTTTTGACAAAGGACACGCAAACATCCGAGTTCACGTTCATAAAAAGCACCCTCGGCATTCGCGATGCCGCCGACACCTATGCGGTCTATAAGTTCATTCCATTTGCCCTCTCCGCTGTCGCGGCGGCGGTGTCACTGCTGTTAAGTAAATTATCGAAAACAAAAAAACGCCTGATGACTCAGGCGTTTTTTATTTGTTTCATCAATACCACTTTGCGCGGCGGCGCTTTACGACGCTGATGCACACGATGATAGCGGCAACGGCGACGGCAAGCGTGGCGGCGGTTACGTACACGCCGGTGGGCAAGCCGCCCGTGATCTTAAGCTCCTCCCAAAGAGAGGAAACGAGAGAAAGGGTCTCGGGGTCCAGATTGCGGTATCCGTATTCGTTGAGGGCTGCGGCAAAGTCGAAGCCTTCGGGATAGAGTATCTCCATTGCCTCCTCGCCCATATCCTCGACATAGCCCTCATCCTCGAAAACGAGAGAGTTGGGGGATGCGTAGTATATATACTCCGCATTTGCTATTGCGGGCTCGGGGGAAAGCATAAAGTTGATGAAGAGAGCCGCGATCTCGGGATTGCCGCTTCCCTTGGGGATGCACATGGAATCCACGAAAACGTTTGTATGCTCGGGGTAAAGTCGGATCGTAGCCATGTCGTTCTGTGAGCCAAGGAGTTGAATTACTAAGTTGTCTTCCTAAGACCGCT
>JAZMZX010000124.1:0-11417 GCA_045586225.1 Eubacteriales bacterium | reverse complement strand
CGAGCAACGCTCCGCGCGGAAATGCATCTACAAAATTTCGAAAAACTTCAGAGTCGAAAAAAGCGGAGAAATCTCTCGAAATCTCCGCTTTTCTCGTTTTTTCGTGCCTGCATCTAAATCAGACACTCATCTTGCCTGTGGAATAGGGATTCGCTCTTGCATTTTGCAAAGCATCTCGAATTTCTTTTTGTTATGCTTTGCAAAATGCTTCGGTCACCGTTCCAAAACGCTCCACCGGAGCGTTTTTCCACTGGGTTCGAATCCCATGAAAAACCTCAGCCAAAACAAAAGACCACCGCGAGGGTGGTCTTTTGTTTTTCCTGGGGAATAGGGATTCGAACCCCAACAAACAGAGTCAGAGTCTGTCGTGCTGCCGTTACACAATTCCCCAATGTTCTTTAGCGGGATTCATTATATCACTTAAAATCACGCTTGTCAACGAGAAATTTTAAATTTTCCGAAAAAATTTTCGTCACCGCTTGACATTCCACCTCATAAGTATAAAATATAGATATTCTTACGTTGTTATTATGTCAAAAAGGAGACAGCAATGGACGTTTCTACGATTCTTTTTATAACCGAGCTTATCGGAACGGTTGCCTTTGCCGTTTCCGGTGCGCTTGTCGCCATCGATCGCAGCCTAGATTTCTTCGGCGTCGTTTTCATCGGATGCATCACCGCCGTTGGCGGCGGTATCCTCCGCGACGTGATTCTGGGTCAGGTGCCGCCCCGCGCCTTCTTAAATCTCTATATCCTTCTCATCGCAGCCGTTGCTTCCACCGTCGTCTTTGTCGTTGCATACCTTTTCAGAAGCCGCTATATCGAGTATCGCCAGAAGATCGAGATCATAAACAACGTTTTCGATGCCATCGGCCTTGCAGCCTTCGCTGTTATGGGCACGGAAAACGCCATCAACGCAGGCTTTATCGATAACGCCGTTTTCTGTATCTCTCTGGGCACCGTCACCTGCATCGGCGGCGGTATGCTCCGCGATATGATGACCAACGCAACGCCCTACGTTTTGAAAAAGCACATCTACGCCCTTGCCGCCATTGCGGGCAGCTGGCTCTATCTTGTGCTTTCGAGAACTGAGGCGAACCACCTTGCTGCCACCGTCGGCGCAATGGCAGTGGTGTTCGTCATCCGCATGCTGGCAACCTATTTCCGCTGGAGCCTTCCCCGCGTGTTCGCCGAGAAAAAGATTTGACAGAGGCGCCGCCTCTATGCTATAATTGGTGTCGGCTTCGTGTGCCTCGGGCGCGCGGACCGCACCGTCGATGGGATATGGTGTAACGGCAACACAAGAGACTTTGACTCTCTCGTTATAGGTTCGAGTCCTATTATCCCAGAAGAAAAAGCCGGGTCGTAAGACCCGGCTTTTTCTGTTTTAGCGGCGATTTGCACTGCGTCCGCTGTGTCAACGTAAAAAAATTAACGATAATCGTTAAAAAACCTTGACAACCGCCTGAGCCTCTGCTAAAATAAAATTAACGATAAACGTTAAATAATTAACGTTACAGGAGGTAACATATGAATAACAAAAAGCTTATAAACACGGCGAAGAATCTGGACCTCATAGCAAAGGTCATGGAGGGCTTTATGCTTGCGTTTTCCATCGTATTTGCCATTTTTGCCGTTTTGGTGCTCGTGCTCGGCGAAAAAATGGTGGAGGCGGGCTCCTTCACCCTTGATCTTGATTTTCTCAAGCTTCATCCGGCAGAAAAATATCAGGTCTTCGGCGGTGCCATGAAGGCGTATATCGTTGTGGGGCTTGCTGTGTCCGCAGTTTTGCTCGTTGCTGCCCGCTATATCCTCGGATGCCTCCGCAGCATCCTTTCCCCTATGAAGGAGGGCAGACCCTTCGGCGAAAACGCGCCTGCAAGCCTTAAAAGGATCGCGTGGTGCGTGCTTTTCGGCGGTGCGTTTGCACAGGCGGCGGCTGCAGCGGAAGCCTTCCTTCTTTATAAGGCGTATCCCATAAGCGAGATCATCTCCTCAGGCGCTGTGGATAAGATCGAATACGTTTTCACTATGGACTTCAGCTTCGTTCTCGTTTTCGCGGCGGTGATGCTCCTTTCCTATATCTTTGAATACGGACGCAGCCTCCAGGAGGAGTCCGACGAAACGCTGTGAGGTGGGGAAGTGGCTATCATATTAAGGCTTGACCGCGTTATGGCGGATAAAAAAATGTCGCTCAACGAGCTTTCCGAAAGGGTGGGCGTTGCAAACGTGAACCTTTCCAAGCTGAAAAACGGACGGGTAAGCGCCATCCGCTTTTCCACGCTGGAGGCCATCTGCCACGTTCTGGACTGCCAGCCCGGCGATATACTCGAATATCAACGGGAAGAAAAGGAGTAGTGCCCCTGCGCTTTGCCGCCGTTCACCGAAAATACGGCGAGATTTTGCAATTTGTTCAAAATCAAGGGGTTGATAATAAGTGAATATAGTCGTACAATGTATGATGTATGAAATTTTATCTTATTGAGGCGTTACATAAATGAAAGCTATGCCCTTGTGGCTTAAGCGCACGCTTATGATTCTGGCGTGCATAGTGTTATTTGTGGTGATCGTGGCAGGTGCCGTTTTCGCCATAGTGTATTCTCAGGCAGACCGTATCGACAAGGTGGACGAGGGCACGCTTGAGTGGCTCCCTCCGGAAAGCGAATTCTTCGAAACGGATCCCGAAACCGAATACGACGAGGATACCGACGATGAAACGGACGACGAGGACTTCGACCCCGAGGACACGGAAACCGAAACGGAAACGGATCCCCCTCCCGTTGTTGATCCTGAAGACGTTGTCATCGATAAGATCGACCCCATCATCAGCGACGGACTTATAAACGTGCTTCTGGTCGGTCAGGATAAGCGCGGCGGCGAAGAGCGCCAGCGCTCCGACACAATGATACTTCTCAGCATCAATCCCAAAACAAACGAAGTGTCGATGATCTCCTTCCTCCGCGATATGTACGTTGGCATTGCGGGCGGCTATTCCCCCAACAGACTGAACGTTGCGTATCTCTACGGCGGCTTTGCCTGCCTTGACAGGACCCTTTCCGAAAACTTCGGCGTTAACGTGGACTATAATATCGAGGTGGATTTCACCGCGTTCATCAACATCGTGGACCGCATCGGTGGCATCGATATGGAGCTCACCAAGCGCGAAGCAAGATACATGAACAAGCATATGGATTGCGATGTGGAGAAGGGCATGAACCATCTTGACGGACACGAAGCCTTGAGCTTCTGCCGCATCCGCAAGCTGGATTCCGACTTCGGAAGAACGGACAGACAGCGCAAAACGCTGCTTGCCATTCTTGAGGTGGTAAAAACGAAGCCCATAGACGAGGTGTTGGTGCTGGTGGATGAGCTTATCCCCTATCTCACCACGGATATGACGAATTTTGAGATCATGTCTCTTGTGGCACAGTTTATCCCCGTGCTCAAGGATTTCAACGTGAACACGTATTACGTGCCCGCAGACGGCACCTACTACGCAGCCACTATCAGAAAAATGCAGGTGCTTGTGCCCGATACGTCGAAGATCAGAAAGCTCCTGGTTGAGGAGTATCTTCCCTTCAACAGATAATAAGAATAAAAATATCCCCGACCTGAGTCGGGGATATTTTTGTTTCGGAAAAACCGTATTGACACCGTTTTTTGCCCTTTGTATAATGGTGGTGTGGGTGCGGGCTGTCCCGTGCCGCAAATAACGCTGCCGAAGAGGAGAATAAGAAATGAAAACCGTAAGATCGGCGTCGCAAAGGATCCGTGTGGAGACGGAGCTTAAGGACGCACTCAAAAAGGCTTCCGAAATGAATCCCATCGTGTCCACCGGCTTTTCGGCGGACCCCACGTCGGTGGAGTATAACGGAAGAGTTTACGTCATCTCCACGAACGACGGTCAGCAATACGAAAAAACTCCCGACGAGGAGAATTCATACCGCCACATCAACACGCTGAACGTGTATTCCTCGGCGGACCTTGTGAACTGGACGGACCACGGCTATATCGACGTGAAGGGGGCGTCTCCCCGAATAAATACATCCTGGGCTCCCTCCGTTGTGAAGAGAACGGAGACGGACGGGGAAATGCACTTTTATCTTTTCTATGCGGAGGACGGCTGGAAAACGGGCGTGCTCACGGCGACCCATCCGCTTGGCCCCTGGACTGACCCCCTGGGTGAGTCCGTTATATCCCCCATTATGCCGGAGGTGAAGGGCAAGCTCGTGAATTGCTTCGACCCCGGCGCCTGCTGCGACGATGACGGCACCATATACGTTGCCTGCGGCGGCGGAAAAGCAAGCGACACCCCCGGTCTGCCCCGCGGAAGCGGTATTTTCAGGCTTGGCAGCGACCTCAGAGTTGCTGAAGGCCCCTACGTTTTCGACGCGCCCTATTTCTTTGAGGCCAGCGAGCTCAATAAGATCGGCGGAAAATACGTTTATACCTTCAACGGCGACTGGAGCCAGAAGGAGCATCCCGTGGAGGGCTACACAAAGTCTCCCCGCTGTGCAATGGAGTATATGGTGGCAGACGACCCCATGGGACCCTACACATACGCAAGCTGGTACCTGAAGAATCCCGGTGAGTCCGGGCTTCTCTGGGGAAACAACCACACACACCTGCAAAAGTTCTGCGGCAAGTGGTATATCTTCTCTCATTCGAGAATGCTTGAAAAGGCAATGGGAATGGAAAAGGGCTACCGCTCCGTTATGGTGGACGAAATCGGCATCAGCCTCGACGGAGAGGGGAACGTTATAATAGATAAAACGATGATCACCGCAGAGGGCGCAGGTCAGGTGCGCCTCCTCGACCCCTATTCGGAAAACGAAGCCGCCTGCTTCTGCCGACAGGCGGGAGTCAGCGTTAATATGACGGGCAAGCTCGGCGAGGTGGTCGTGGACGGAATCTCCGACGGCAGCTGGATAGCGGTCAAGGGCGTTGACTTCGGAGCCGACGGCGCTGTGGGCTTCGCTGCCACGGTAAAGGGCACGGGCGTTATTGACATCAGGCTGGACGAAGCACACTCCGAAACGGTGGGAAGCGTGGACTTCAGCGGAGATGAACTTGTGACCGCTATAAACGGCACCGATAAGATCACGGGCGTCCACGACGTTTATTTCGTGTTCGGCGGCGAGGGCTGGCAGTTTGAGAGCTGGCACTTCACAAAATGATCGGAAAATATCAAAAGCGGAGTGAGGATCACTCCGCTTTTTTTGCGCGCTTAACGCGAAATTTATCGTAACTCGATAAATTATGATTGACAACCGATAAATCCTGCGCTATAATGAAGCAAAGATCTCAAAAGCGGAGGAAACGAAAATGACCCCCACAAGCGAGCACTGCGACGTGATAATCGTGGGTGCAGGCCCCGGCGGCGCAAATCTTGCCCGATTTATCGACACGGATAAGTATTCCGTTTTGCTGCTGGACGGCTCCCTCCATCATGAAAAGGTGTGCGGCGGTCTTCTTTCTCCCGATGCTCAGGACGTTTTCGCAAGGTACGATATCTCCCTGCCGGTCAGTATCCTTGCCTCTCCCCAGCTTTTCTCCGTGCGCACCGTGGACCTTCGCGACGGGCTCACCGCCTATTACCGCAGAAGCTACCTTAACATGGACCGTGCCGGATTTGATAGGTTTATGCTATCCCTCGTGCCCCCATCCGTCACCGTGAAGGCGGGCAGGTGCAAAGAGGTGAAGCGGGTGAAGGAGGGCTTTGTCCTCCGGCTCACAAACGGTGAAGAGCTGACCTGCCGCTACCTTGTAGGTGCCGACGGCGCCTCCTCCGTGGTGAGGCGGGGGCTTTTCAAGGACCGCAGGATAAGGCAGTATACGGCGATTCAGGAGTGGTACCCCGGTGAGGGCGAAAACCCCTATTATTCCTGCATCTTCGATAACGCCACGTCAAAGGGCTGCTCCTGGATATTCTTCAAGGACGGGCACATGATATTCGGCGGCGCATTCAACAGAGAAAACGGGCGGGAGGGCTTCGAAGCCCAGAAACGGAAGCTTGAAGCTCTTGGCATCGTGTCGGGACACGTGCTTTCGTCCCCCATAAAAAGAGAAGCCTGCCTTGTGTCAAGACCCACCCTGTGGGGCGGCATCACAGCAGGCGGCAATGGCGCATTTCTGATAGGAGAGGCGGCAGGGCTCATCAGTCCCAGCTCCTTTGAGGGCATCAGCTATGCCCTTCTCTCGGCCGAAGCCTTGGCGGCGGCGATGAACGAATGCGAAAACGGGGCGGCTATCCTTCGCCGATATAAAAAGGGTATCCTCACCCTGAAGCTAAAGATATGGATACGCTGCCTGAAGCGCCCCTTTATGTATAATAAGCTCTTGCGGCGCGCTGTGATGAAAAGCGGCGTCACCGCCATAAAAATAAAGAAAAAAGAAGGAGACACCGTATGAGTCAAAGATCCCTTTCCATAAGGCTGAAGCTGATAATTTTCGGCATCGCCCTCTGCGGCGCGTTTTTCTATGCCGTTTTCATTCCTCTCGTTGCCGTTATATTCTCAACGGAGAAGGTGTTTCCCATCACGTGGATAGTGTTTTTCCTCATATCCGCCATCCCCTGCTACCTGACGCTTTGGTTTGCGTATAAGATAGCGCATAGCATTGGTCTCGACCGCTCCTTTTCAAGGGAAAATGCGCGCTCTCTTTGCCATATTTCAAATCTTGCCGCCGTTGACGCCGCATACGTTTTCGTGGGCGCCTCGGTGCTTTTCCTTATAGACACCCCCGAGCTTCTGCCTCTTCTTTTATCGGCGATGATCGTTTTCGTCGGCATTGCCGTTTCCGTTGCAGCGGCAGCCCTTTCCCATCTGGTCACAAAGGCCGCAAGCCTGCAGGACGAAAGTGACCTTACCATATAAGGAGGCGAAAGTGGAAGAAAATATCGTTTTCAATATCGACGTTATGCTTGCGAAGCGCAAAATGAGCGTCACCGAGCTTTCCGAGCGCGTGGGCATCACCATCGCCAATATCTCCATCCTCAAAAACGGAAAGGCCAAGGCCATAAAGATCTCGACTCTTGCCAAGCTTTGCCGCGCGCTGGATTGCCAGCCCGGCGACCTTCTGGAATATAAGCCCGAATAAAGAAAACCGTTGCGCAAAGCGCAACGGTTTTTTTGATCATTTCACGTCTTCCTTTACCTCTGCGGGAGGAGTGTCCAGCATCCACGGATCGCGGAAGAAGCGCTTCATATGCTTCAGAGCGGCCGCGTAGTAGTAGCCGTCGCAAATTCTTTCGTCGAGAACGAAGTTCACGTCGATGTAGGAATGCTCTGCAACGGTGCCGTCGCGGCGGAGCTCGTTGCGGCGCTGCTTAACGCCGAAGGAGCAGAATGCGGGAACGTTGCCGAAGTTGTAAAGGTGATGATAGATGGCGGGAATGCCGAGGCTTCCCATGGAGGTGACGTAAAGTGAGCTGTGGAAGGGGCTGATCCTCGTGAGGAATCGGGGAAGGAGTCCGAAATAATCGAGGAAATAAAGGAGGCTCACGGTGAATCTCTTCAGAATACCGGGGATGGCATTGATGATAGCTGCGGTTTTGTCGAAGCTGCTGTCATGCACGTCGCGGTAGCCCAGGATCTTTTCCTGCAGCGCGTAGTAAACGTCAAAAACGGTGGCGCTGGGAGGAAGCACGATCTTGATAACGGAATCGGGCGCTTCGAGGACCATTTCCTGCTTGATAACAAGGCTGACCTCCACCCAGCCCTCGCGGGTGAATATCTTCTGGCCGTTGATGAAGCGGTTGATGCCGGGATACTCCGCAACGGTGCGGATGTAGGAGGCGATCATAACGTGCATGAATCCGAAGCCCTGATAGCCCTGACGGCGCTTTTCGTTGATGTAATCAAGCACGCGGTCAACGTTGATGGATTCACGGATGTGGTTCTGAGCGTCGGAGCGCTCTCTCATGATGTAGGGTATGAGCTGTGCCATAGGCGAAAGGGAGCGGACTCTGCGTCCGTCGATTCTGTCGCCCCAGCGGCGGCGCTTGATAACGTCGCTTACCTCGGGAAGCTTATATTCTTCCACGGGAGTGATGCCGGAGGTTTCTTCGGCTGCGGTGGTGATGTTTTCTTTTTCCATTGGTTCTCCGTTCGGTTTGTTTGCTTAAAACTATTTTATAGTATAACATAAAAGCATATCGCTTTCAACAGGCTCACAAAATTTATTTCCGCGATGTGAACAATTAAGAGATATTTCGTGAAAAAAGAAAAAGATCCGCCGTCCGACTTTGTCGGACGGCGGATCCTTTGCTGTTTTTTTGTCGAACCGAAGCCCTTACCATCGATTAGGTATATCGGGGCAGTTCTGGTTCTTTTTTGCCGCGCGCACCTCGGCGAAGCAGCCGCACAAAGCGCACATGCCCTCGGAAAGATGCTCGCAGGAGCGGCAGACGGTGAGCCTTGCCGCATATTCCTCGCGGCTGCATTTTACGGCAGCGTCGAGAGCGTTGATGTATTCGACCACCGTTCTGTATGCGCCGTCACGGTCTATCTCAGAGAGAAGACAACGGCGGCAGAGCGGCCGGTTTGACTGTGAGTCCATTCTTACTTCTTAACAGTGATGCGAACTACGCTGCAAGCGGGAAGAGTGAAGTTGATGCCTTCATCGGTGATGGAAACGCCGTCGAAGGGCTCAGCCTTAACGACCTCGGGAGCATCGAAATCGTTGAATGCATCCATCTTGTTGGTGAGGATCTCAGCTTCAACGGAAGCAGCCTTGTGACCAACGAGGATAGCCTCGATGTCGGCTTCGTCCTCATGAGAGAGGTTACATACGGTGATGTTGAGGTTGCCTTCAGCGTCGATGGAAGCGGATTCGTGGAGATCGGGAACGAGGTTGCCTCCTCTGTTGCGTCTGCCGCGAGGACCGGGACGGAAGCCTTCTTCGGGCTGTTCAACGCCGATCTGCTCGGTTTCGATGAAGCTGCCAACGAGAGTAGCATCCTGATGGCAGGAGTACATCTTGAATACGTGATAGGTGGGGGTGAGGACCATCTTCTCACCGTCGGTGAGGATAACAGCCTGAAGCACGTTGATGAGCTGCGCAATGTTAGCCATTCTTACGCGGTCGGAGTGCTTGTTGAAGATGTTGAGGTTGATACCTGCAACGAGAGCATCACGCATGGTGTTCTGCTGGTAGAGGAAGCCGGGGTTTGTGCCGGGCTCAACGTCAAACCAGGTACCCCATTCGTCAACGATGAGGGAGATTCTCTTCTGGGGATCGTAGCGGTCCATGATGCATTCGTGGCCGTGGAGGATGTTTTCCATCTCGAGGGTCTTCTTAAGGGTAACGTACCAGTCCTTTTCGTCGAAAGCGGTAGCAGAGCCCTTCTTGCCCCAGTCACCGGGAACGGTGTAGTAGTGGAGAGAGAGACCGTTCATCATGTGTGCGGCTTCACGCATGAGGACCTCAGTCCAGTGGAAGTCGCCGGCGTTAGCGCCGCAGGCGATCTTGAAGAGGGGAGCGCCGGGATAGTTGCGGCAGTAGGTCTGGAAGCGGCGATATTCGCCTGCGTAATATTCGGGAGTCATAGAGCCGCCGCAGCCCCAGTTTTCATTGCCCACGCCCAGATACTTGATTCTCCAGGGGTCCTTCTGACCGTTCTTTTCGCGGAGAGCAGCCATGGGAGAAACGCCGTCGAAGTTCATGTATTCAACCCATTCAGACATTTCCTGAACGGTGCCGGAGCCAACGTTAGCGTTGATGTAGGGCTCGCAGCCGATCTGGCGGCAGAGCTCGAGGAATTCGTGTGTACCGAAGCTGTTGTCTTCAACGACACCGCCCCAGTGGGTGTTGATCATCTTTTTACGGGTTTCCTTCGGGCCGATACCGTCCTGCCAGTGGTATTCGTCAGCGAAGCATCCGCCCGGCCAGCGAAGCACGGGGAGCTTCATTTCACGGAGAGCCTTAACGATGTCGGTTCTCATTCCGTTTTCGTTCGGGATAGGAGAGTTTTCTCCAACGTAAATACCGTTGTAAATGCATCTGCCGAGGTGCTCAGAGAAGTTACCGTAAATGTTTTTGTCAATACGATTCTTTTTTTCATAAGTATTGATGACAAGCTTGCTCATTTGTTTCGATCCTTTCAAACAAATTGAAATTATAAGCCGCGGCTCAATGCTATTTTACATAAACATAAATATAATGTCAATGAAATTTAAGTAAATTATTCGTACGTATTTGACCTTGATGTTAATAGCGAAGCCCTTTGACCGAGGCGCATGGAGCAAGGAGAAAAGCACTGCGGCAAAAAGAAAACGGGCAAAAAAAAGAGGAAGCAGGGTGCTTCCTCTTTATTTTTTATAATGTCAGGGCTTGAGGGTGATGCTTACTACGCTGCAGGCGGGAAGTGTGAAGGAGATGCCTTCGTCTGTGATCTTGACACCGTCGAAGGACTCGGACTTAACGACCTCAGGCGCGTCGAAATCGTTGAACGCATCGATCTTGTTGGTGAGGATCTCAGCCTTGACGGCAGAGGGCTTGAAGCCAACGAGGATACCGTCGATATCGGCTTCATCTTCTGCGGAAAGGTTGCAGACGGTGATGTTGAGGTTGCCTTCAGCATCGATGGAAGCGGATTCGTGGAGATCGGGCACGTAATTGTCGTTTCTCTGACCGCGGCGGCGAGGCATTGCGGGAGCTTCTTCTTAGAAGACGATCTTTTCCTGCTCGATGAAGCTGCTGACAAGAGTAGCATCCTGGTGGCAGGCATACATCTTGAATACATGGTAGGTGGGAGTGAGGATCATCTTCTCGCCATCGGTGAGGATAACGGCCTGAAGCACGTTGATGAGCTGCGCGATGTTGGCCATTCTTACGCGCTCGGAGTGCTTGTTGAAGATGTTGAGCGTGATACCTGCAACGAGAGCGTCGCGCATGGTGCTCTGCTGGTAGAGGAAGCCGGGGTTTGTGCCGGGCTCAACGTCAAACCAGGTGCCCCATTCGTCAACGATGAGGGCAACTCTCTTTTCGGGGTCGTAGCGGTCCATGATCTTTTCGTGGCCGGAAACGATCTCGTCCATACGAAGAGCAGATCTGAGGGTGAGATAATAATCCTTTTCGTTGAATGCCGTAGCGGAGCGGTTCGGTCCGCCGGAGCCTGTGTAATAGTGGAGGGAGAGGCCGGACATCATTCTGCCCGCTTCACGCATGAGGACCTCGGTCCAGCGATAGTCGCCGCCGTTGGGACCGCAGGCGATCTTATAGAGGGGAGCGCCGGGATAGTTGCGGCAGTAGGTCTGGAAGCGGCGATATTCGTTTGCGTAATATTCGGGAGTCATAGAGCCGCCGCAGCCCCAGTTTTCGTTGCCAACGCACAGATACTTGATTCTCCAGGGTTCCTTCTGACCGTTCTGTTCACGGAGAGCAGCCATGGGAGAAACGCCGTCGAAATTCATGTA
>JAZMZX010000123.1:0-7094 GCA_045586225.1 Eubacteriales bacterium | reverse complement strand
GAAAAGAGCGAGGAAATTTTGCGGGGATTATATAAATCCGCTTCTTTTGTGGTGCAGGCAATTGCGTTCAAGCAAACCGGAAACTACATCAGCCATCAAGAAGAATTGCTTCGAGCTGTATCTTCCGATGAACGGGTCATTGTCGAAACATTTATGAATTTGAAAAATGGCGGAACGGTAGATTTCAATTTGATATCCGAAACATTGTTTGCTTGGTCAAAGAAATGGATTTCTGAAAACAGTTAAACAAATTCCAATATGTCGAACAGATGAAAACAGCCGCCGACCTGATGGAGGCGGCTGTGCTGTTTTTGTAGTATTTTTCAGCTCCGAACGATATGCTTTATCATATGTAACCCACCAAATCAAAATCCCTCTTGATTTTCTCGCTTTATCGGCATATAATTCTATTTGAGATCGAAACACCGAAGAGCATGCGCAAAGCAAGCTCTGATCTACGGGGGTGATGGATTGGAATTTATGCCTTGGATCGCCTTATGGATCATAATTTTCGTTATGCTCCGTCAAAGACGAACGACAGTAACTATGAGAAAAATATTTGAGAAAAAAAGATCGGGAGGTAACACCGAAATGAAAGAATTAGCGGAAAGATTCATCAATAAAGACTGCGTTATCTACGCCTTTGATAACAGCCATCAGTTCACGGGCTTCATCAGAGAAGTCACCGACAGCGCGATCCTTTTGGAGAAGGACGGAAAGCTTGAAGCTATCAATCTCGATTTCATCATCCGCATAAGAGAATACCCCGTTGACAAAAACGGCAAGAAAAAATCCGTTATCTGGGACTGATCGATCACCGAAAAAGCAAAACCGTCCGCCATATTGGCGGACGGTTCTTTTCTTATTTCACCGTGATTTTGAGCTTAACGCTTTCAAGCTCGGGGGAAAGGTCCATTTCCTCTGTCATTTCGAGGTACGGATATCCGCTGGCAGCCCAATGGACGCGGCGGATGCCCATGTGCCTGCCGAGGGTGCGTCCGTCCTCTCTGTGAGGCACCGCGTGATACACGAGGAGGTCGTCGCCCGTTTCGGGGTCCTTGATAAAACTGTTGTGTCCGGGTCCGTATTCGCCGGGCACGCTCTCCTTTGTGAGCACGGGATAGGGGAGCCAATCCCAAGCGTCGGGATCGAGAAGATTATCCCCTGCCTTGGCGTGCATAAGTCCGAGGCAGTATAGATCCGCAAGGCCTGTGCTGGAGCCGGATATGGTGACGAAAAGATCGTCGCCGCGGCGAAGGAGGTATGGTCCTTCGTCAACCTCGGTCTCGTATCTGTCCCAGCCGTAAATGGGGCGCAGCACCGTCACCGGCTCCGTGACGAGCTGCCACGGCGCGTCGGGATCGATAACTGCGATCTTTATATCGGCGGTCTCGATGTCAAGGCCTCCGTCGGGTCGCTTTTCGATAATTCTGTCGGACCACATAACGTAGTGAACGCCGTTTACGCAGAAATAGGTCATGTCAAGAGAAATGCCGCGGGGCTGAAGCTCCTCTCCGTTGGGGCGCATCACAAGACGGGGCGCCTCCCACGCAGCAGGGTCCGCAGGGTCGCCCACGCAGCGCAGTATGTGAGCACGCACGGTGCTCCATTCCCTCTCGCCCACCGTTGTCAGAACGTAGGGCACGCCCTTGATAACGTGCATTTCCTGAGCCCACATATTTGCGTGGAGCTTATCCTCCTCGGGGATCGTATAAACGGGATAGGGCTTCGCCTCAGCAAGGCCGTCTATGGTGTCGCTTACGCGGAAAACGACGCTTCTGCTTCCCGACGAGGATAAAAAGTATCTGCCCTTATATTCGCATATACACGGGTCGGACATATGGCTTTTCAAAAACGGGAAGGGATAGCGGTGGCGGTAAACCTTTCCCGATACAAGGTATTCACCGGGAAGAGACGTGTCTACCCTTGCAACATCGTCCTCATTCCAGATAACGGGCTTTTCGTGAACGGAGCCGTCGTTATAGCGGCAAACTACACGGGACAGCTTATCCGCCGAGACCCTGTCGCCCACAGAAAGCGTCACGTCTGCAACGTCAACGCCCACATTATAAACGGGGCCGAGGAAGCGCTCGATAACGTCTGCCTCCTCATCCGTCACCTCGATCACGTTGCCGCCCTCAGCATCGGGCACAAGGCCTTCCGGGGACTTTTCGAAAAGACTCTCCTCCGCCGCGGAGATCTCCTCCGCGTGACACAGGCAAGGGCTTTTTCCGCGGAAAAGCTTCCCCTCAGACTCCCACTCGAGAACGTAGCCTCCGTCCTCATAACGGCATTTCGGGCGACGCACCTCGGAATCCGAGAGCTTGATGAAGCCCGCTTCGCAAAAGCGCACAAGATCCTGCGAGAAGAAAAGCATGGCACTTCCAACTGTTTTTTCGTCGGGCTTATTCTGTCCCCGTCTGACGCCGATCACGGCGAAGCCGCCGTCTGCCTGCCTGAAGACCCACGGGTCAACAAGAGTTTTCGTCACGCCGCCGGGCACGCCATCGGGAAGCTCCGCTTTGGGAAAAAGAACGCCCGTATTATTGCGCAGCGGGATAAAATGCCCGCCGTCGCGGCACAGAGCCATATGCATAGCATCGTTTACGTCGCAGTTTTTTGCGCGGGAGGGGTCCCCGGGATAATTATCGGGGTGACCGCTATAGTAAAAGGGCTCGCCTTTTTTTGTGTATACGTATATTCTCGGCATATTGTACCTCATTATGCTTGGTCTTATGATATAAAAAAAGGCAAAGTCCGCCCTATGAAAGCGGACTTTGCCTTATATTCGTGAATTAAGCGAAGGGATTTTCGGTGGGATAGAGAACGCCTGCGGGCTGATTGTACGCAATGTCCTTTACGCCCAGATACTTGAATACCTCGAAGAGAGCCTTTCCGTAGTGACCGAAAGCAACGGCACCGTGGTGCGGATAGCGCTTTTCGATGAGCACGTGACGGTAGAAGCGACCCATTTCGGGGATAGCGAATACGCCGATGCCGCCGAAGGAGCAGGGGTTAACGGGAAGAACTTCACCGTTTGCGATGTAAGCCTTAAGCTGGCCTTCCGCATTGCTCTGGAGACGGAAGAAGGTGATGTTACCTGCCTTGATGGCGCCTTCGATGGTACCGCGGGTGATATCGGGCTCGCTGTCGGGCTCGAGGGAGCGCTTCATGATGAGCTGATACTTCATAGCGGGGTCGTTTACCATGCAAGCGGGAGTGTTGCCGCAGTGGAAGCCCATGAAGGTCTCGTTGAGCTTATAGCCCTTAACGTTTTCGGTGTACATATCCTTCGGAACGGTATTGTTGATATCGAGAAGGGTTACAGGCTTGCCGGAAACGCAAACGCCAATGTACTCGGAAAGTGCACCGTAAATGTCAACCTCGCAGGCAACGGGGATTCCGCGGCCGGTGAGACGGGAGTTTACGTAGCAGGGGCAGAATTTGAATTCTGTCTGGAAGCTGGGCCAGCACTTGTTTGCAAATGCAACGTACTTGCAGCTGCCGAGGTGAGCCTCTGCCCAGTCGAGAAGAGTGCACTCATACTGTGCGAGTCTGGGAAGGATGCCTTCCATTGCGGGAGCAATGTCGAGCTCTGCCTTCATTTCTTCCATGATAGCAGGGATTCTGGGGTCGTCTTCATGCTCACGGTATGCAACGAGCAGGTCGAGCTCGGAGTTTTCTTCGATCTCTACGCCGATATCAAAGAGAGGCTTGATGGGAGCATTGCATGCGAGGAAGTCCTGAGGACGGGGGCCGAAGGTGATGATCTTGAGGTTGGAAACGCCGATGAGAGCGGTTGCAACGGGAACGAAGTCGGAGATGAGATCTGCAACGTCGTCTGCATCGCCAACGGGATTTTCGGGGATGAACGCGCGGAGATTGCGCAGGCCGAGGTTGTAGGAGCAGTTGAGCATGCCGCAGTATGCGTCGCCTCTGTCGGAGGTGAGCACGCCAACGTTTTCTTCAGCTGCAGCGCAGTACATAACGGGGCCGTCGAAATACTTTGCGATGAGGGTCTCGGAGGATTCGGGACCGAAGTTTCCGAGGAATACAACGAGAGCGTTGCAGCCTGCTGCCTTCACTTCTTCAACAGCGCGAAGCATATCCTTTTCGGATTCAACGGTAACGGAGCAGTTGTAGATCTCGCCATACTTCTTCTCGTATGCGGCAACTACTGCGTTTCTTCTCTTTTCCGAAAGCGTGATGATGAAGCAGTCACGGGATACGGAAATAATACCGAGCTTTACATTGGGGATGTTTTTCATTTTTATCTCCTATCCGCCGCTTTTGCGGCTTATTAAAAATATCGTCTTTATTTTTACAAAATTCGGCGCATATTCGAACTGAACATACGCCGACTGTGATTATTTGAGCACTTTGAGGAAAACGAGAACGGCAAGAACGATGCCGACAACGTTATAAACTTCAACGAGAGAGGCAACGATGCCGAGAAGCCAGCCGATGATGCCGCCGATAACGGGGATCCAGCCGGTGAGAAGAGTTGCGAGCCAGATAGCGAGACCTGCGAGAAGACCTATTACAAGATAAGTAATAATGGAAACGATAAGTCCGCCGAGAGATTTTGACTTATAGCTGTAGGGAAAATACTTTTTAAGCATTGCTTAACACTCCTTTTCGTGAGATTCACTATTATTAATATTAATATTTTTTGCTCAGTATGTCAAGAGTATTGTTCGATTTTCGACTAGATAACACCTAAAATACGCACTTTACAGAATGATAAAAATGTGTTAGAATAAAAGCCGCGGCCGAAACGCCGCCGCAATTTTTCTGCCCGTGGCTCAGCTGGATAGAGCAGCAGACTCCGACTCTGCAGGTCGTGCGTTCGAATCGCATCGGGCAGGCCAGAAGGACCCCGCTTTCGCGGGGTCCTTTTTCTTTTCCCGGCGCCGCGGAGGATAGATTCACGTTTTTTGCTATTTACTTTCATGGCGGTATATGATAAAATTTATATGATTATGATCACCGACAAGGACGGACAAGTATTATGCATATTACGATTTCCGGCCGCCTTGGAAGCGGCAAATCCACCGTTGCACAAATAATTTCAAAGGAGCTGGGATTTGAGATATATTCCACCGGTGCCGTACAGCGCAGCGCCGCAGAAAAGCTCGGTATCACCACCCTTGAGCTCAATCAGCGCATGATGACGGACCCCGGATTCGATCACATTATCGACGATACCGTTACCAAGCTCTCCCTTGAGCGCGATAATATTATTTTCGACTCCCGTATGGCATGGCACTTCGCACGCAATGCATTCCGCGTTTTCATTTCCGTTGAAACCATGGAAGCGGCGCGCCGCGTACAGATGGCAGACCGCGGAGAGGTTGAGGCATACCGCACCGTTGAGGAAGCGGAGGCAGCCCTTCGCAACCGCGGTGATCTTGAGCGCGAGCGCTTCATTTCCATTTACGGCGTCGACTATCTGGACCGCAATAATTACGATCTCGTTGTGGACAGCACCCACTCCACCCCTGAGGAGGTTGCCGCAAAGATAATCGCAGCTTATAAAGCCGAGGTGGCAAAGAACACGAAAAAGTTCGAGGTGATCCACACCGACAGCGCTCCTGCCGCTATCGGTCCCTACTCTCAGGCGATGGCGGTGAACGGCTTTCTTTACACCTCCGGTCAGATCCCGATAGACCCCGCCACCGGCTCCGTTGACGCCGTCGGCATCACAGAGCAGACAGAGCAGGTTTGCCGCAATCTTGCAGCCGTTCTCGAAGCGGCAGGCACAGACTTCGGCAACGTTTTCAAGACCACCTGCTTCCTTTCCGACATGGCAGACTTCGCCGCGTTCAACGAAGTTTACGCCAAGTATTTCACCTCCAAGCCCGCCCGCTCCTGCGTTGCGGTGAAGACACTCCCCAAGAACGTTCTCGTTGAGATCGAGGTCATAGCAGCACTCTGATGTTAAGAAGATTCATTCAATATTATAAGCCTCACAAAAAGATACTCGCCCTCGATATGCTGGCTTCCCTTCTGATATCCCTTATCGGAATGGTGTATCCCGTTGTGACGAACAAGATGCTGAACGTGTACATCCCCGAAAAGATGTATTCCACCGTTGTTATTGCAGGCATCGTCGTTCTGGCTCTCTATCTTTTGCGCATGCTCCTGCGCTATTTCGTACAGTACTACGGACACATGATCGGTGTGCGTATGCAGTCGCAGATGCGCCGCGACCTTTTCGCTCATCTGCAGAAGCTTCCCTTCTCCTTCTACGACAACACAGAAACGGGACATATCATGTCCCGAATGACAAACGACCTTTTCGAGGTGTGCGAGCTTGCTCACCACGGCCCCGAAAATCTCCTTATCAGCTCCGTTATGGTGATAATGTCGTTTTGCTACCTTTGCTCCATCGACATTATCCTGACCCTCATCATCTTCGTTTGCGTGCCCATACTTATCGTGGTTACGCTCCATTTCCGCCGCGCAATGCGTCAGGCATTCGATGACCGCCGCACAAGCACCTCCGTCATCAATGCAAACGTGGAAAGCAGCATTTCAGGCATACGCGTTACCAAGGCATTCACAAACTCCGCAAAGGAAACGGAAAAATTTGAGGACGGCAACGTTCAGTTCGTGGACGCCTCCCGCCGCTCCTACAACGCAATGGCGAAGTTCTCATCCTCCACCGCCTTTGTGACAGACATTTTCAACGTATTCATTCTCATTGCAGGCGGTCTTTTCCTTTACGCAGGCAGGATCACCTTCGGTGACTACTCCACCTTCATCGTTTCCGTCGGCCTTTTCATCGGTCCCGTTACGACCCTTATCAACTTTATGGAGCAGTATCAGAACGGTGTCAGCGGCTTCAAGCGATTCATTGAAATAATGGACGCAGAGCCCGAAAAGGACCGCGAGGACGCTGTAGACCTGACCGACGTTGAGGGCGTTATCGAGTTCAAAAACGTTACATATTCCTACGACACAACGAAGGAAGTGCTTCACAACGTGAACCTCCGCCTTGAAAAAGGACGCAAGCTTGCACTTGTGGGTCCCTCCGGCGGCGGCAAAACGACACTTTGCCACCTTCTTCCCCATTTCTACAGGCTGAAGTC
>JAZMZX010000122.1:0-6259 GCA_045586225.1 Eubacteriales bacterium | reverse complement strand
TAATGAATTTCTTCCTTTACCTCGGTCTCACCGTCGTTATCATCATCGGTGCATACCGCGTAAACGCGGGGCTTTCCGAGGTGGGTAAGATAATCGCCTTCATTTCGTATTTCAACTATATCTTAAACGCAATGCTCTCCGTTACGAGAATGTTCGTCACCTATTCAAAGTGCGCCGCCTCAATGGAGAGAATCACAGCTGTGCTCGATGCTCCCGTTGAGCTTTCTCCCGTTATCCCCGATGAAAAAGCAGATTTTGCCGAACAGACCGATTCCGCACCTCATATTGAATTCTCCGGCGTTTCTTTTTCGTATAACGGCAAGCGAAATAACATAAAAAACGTTTCATTCCGTCTTGGAAAAGGGCAGACTCTCGGAATTATCGGCGGCACAGGAAGCGGAAAAACAACGCTTATCTCCCTTCTCATGCGCTTTTACGATCCCGATAACGGGTCAATACGCATAAACGGATGCGACATCCGATATCTCGAAACCGACGTTCTCCGTGAAAAATTCGGCATTGCTGCCCAGAACGATTTCCTCTTTGCAGATACCGTAAGCGAAAACGTGCGCTTTGGCAGAAGCATTGAGGGCGAAGCCATTACCGCCGCTATAAGATCAGCTCAGGCGGAGACCTTCGTTTCCGAAAAGGAAGGCGGCGAAGGCTTCATGCTCGATATCAAGGGTGCAAACCTTTCGGGCGGTCAGAAGCAGCGCCTGCTCATTGCAAGAGCCCTTGCTGCAAGCCCTGAAATTTTGATCCTGGACGACTCCAGCAGCGCTCTCGATTACAGGACCGATGCGGACCTTCGCTCCGCTATTGCAAGGAATTACGTGTCCTCCACGAAGATAATCGTGGCACAGCGCATCAGCTCGATAATGCAGGCAGATCTGATCCTCGTTATGGATCAGGGTGCCGTTATCGCGGCGGGCACACACGAGGAGCTGCTTTTGTCCTCCGATATCTACAAAGAAATATCTGAATCGCAGATGGGAGGTGCTATCCTTGATTAACGGTCCCAAAAGTCCCGTAAACCAGAGGCACCTGAACGAAGGTCCTGCTATGTCGGGCAAGCACAAAATGAAGATATTCCTTCGCATATTCAGATATATGCTTGATTTTAAGGGATTCGTACTTCTTGCGCTTTTCCTGATGATAACGTCGAATCTGCTGGCTCTTCTCGGTCCGACCCTCTCCGGCGAAGCCATTGAAGCCATCGAGCCCGGTGTGGGCAAGGTGGATTTTCCCACGGTGTTCAAATACTGCGGCCTTATGGCCGTATTCTATGCACTTTCATCTGTGCTTTCATATCTCCTCTCTATCACGATGATACATATCTCACGCAGAATTTCGGCAAAAATGAGAGGAGAAGTGTTCGATAAGCTTTTATCGTTGCCCGTCAGCTTCTTTGACAAGAATCAGACAGGCGACATTATAAGCCGTATGTCCTACGATATCGACACCATCAACACCTCGATATCAACGGATCTTTTGCAGATATGCTCCTCTGCCATCACGGTTGTGGGCTCGCTCATAATGATGCTCACGATCTCACCGATGCTTGTTCTGGTGTTCGTGGTGACGATACCCATGTCGGTGCTTTTCACGAAGTATAAATCCAAAAAGATCCGCCCGCTCTTCAAGCGCAGATCACTGAAGCTTGGTGAGCTTAACGGATACACTGAGGAGATCCTCTCCGGTCACAGGACCATCAAGGCATACCGCCGCGAAAAGGTTATGATCGACCGCTTTGACAGATACAACGACGAGGCTGTCGAGGCTTATTATAATGCCGACTATCAGGGCGCAATGATAGGCCCCACCGTTAATTTTATTAACAATCTGTCTCTCTCCTTCATCTCAATGTTTGGCTCCATTCTCTATCTTTCGGGCAGGATAAGCCTCGGAGACATTTCCAAATTCATTCTCTATTCAAGAAAGTTCTCCGGTCCGATAAATGAGATGGCGAACATTATAAGCGAGCTTCAGTCTGCGGCCTCCGCTGCGGAGCGCGTGTTCCGTCTTATCGATGAAAAGGAGGAGCCGGCTGATGCCGACGACGCCGTTACCCTTATCGACTGCGGCGGCAGCGTAAAGGCTGAGGACGTACATTTCTCATACGTTCCCGATAAGGAGATACTTCACGGCATAAGCTTTGAGGCTCTCCGCGGAAAGACCGTTGCCATCGTGGGTCCCACGGGAAGCGGAAAGACGACGATCATCAACCTGCTCATGCGCTTTTACGATATCGACAGCGGCAGCATCACCGTTGACGGAAACGATATCAAAGCTATCAAGCGCGATTCGCTTCGCTCTGAATTTACGATGGTGCTTCAGGACACCTGGCTTTTCGGCGGCACCATAGCTGAAAATATTGCATACGGTAAGGAGGGTGCCACCCGCGAGGAGATCGAAAAAACGGCGAAGGCTGCAATGATCGACGACTTTATCGAAAGCCTGCCCGACGGCTACGATACCCCCGTCAACGAGGACGGCATCAACCTTTCCAAGGGACAAAAGCAGCTTTTGACTATTGCAAGAGCGATGCTCCCCGAATGCTCCATCCTCATTCTCGACGAAGCTACCTCAAACGTTGACTCGCGCACCGAGGTGCGGATACAATCTGCAATGAACGCGCTTATGGAGGGGAAGACCTGCTTCATTATTGCACACCGCCTTTCCACCATACGCCATGCAGACGTTATCCTCGTGCTTCGCGACGGACGCATCATCGAATCGGGCACACACGATGAGCTTCTCACATCCGGCGGCTTTTACGCATCCCTTTATAACTCTCAGTTCGATTAACGTCAGGAAAGACTGCGCCTGAGGTATTCAAATATCTTCTTTTCCTCACGGGATATCTTCACCTGGGATAAGCCAAGCACTCTTGCCGTTGCCTCCTGGGAAAGGTCTCTATAGTATCTGAGGGAAACGATCTTTTGCCAAAGCTCGGGCATACGTGACGTTACCTGGCGAAGAGCGAGCTTTTCCGTCAGCCCTGCAGACGTATCCTCGCTCTCCAGCACGTCTCCGAGGGTCGTATCTCCATCCTCGTAAACAGGCTCCCAAATTGAGCGCACGGGATACGTTGCCTCAAGAGCCACCGCCGCCTCCGAGGGCTCAACGCCGCAGATGCGCGCAAGCTCGGATATATGCGGTGAGCGACCGTTTGCTTCCGCAAATCTTTCTTTTTCATAAAGCAGCCGTGAGCCGAGACGCTTCTTGTCCCGGCTCACCTTTATTATACCGTCATCTCTTAAAAAGCGCTTGATCTCCCCCGTTATCAATGGCACGGCGTAGGTTGAAAAGGCACAGCCCCTCTCCGTATCAAAGCTGCGTACGGCACGCAATAGCCCGATCATTCCAAGCTGATACAGATCGTCGTATTCTGTGCCGCGACCGACGAAACGGGAAGCAAGGCTTCTGACGAGCCCTTCGTTTTTTCTGATTATCTCAGCTTCGGCATCCGGGTCTCCCGCCTTGAATCGCCCGAAAAGCAAGGCGTTTTCGTCACGGTACGTATTTTCCGCAGGTATCATCATTTTTGCCTTCGGGGGCTTGAAAGGGTCTTTATCAGCGTCACCTTCGTGCCGTTGCCGGGACGGCTCACAACTGTCATTTTATCTGTGAAGCTCTCCATAACCGTAAAGCCCATTCCGCTTCGCTCGCCCTCAGGGTCCGTGGTGTAAAGGGGCTCCTTTGCACGCTTAACGTTTTCAATTCCGTGGCCGCGGTCGCGCACCTCGATGCGCACGGTTCTTTCATCGAGGATTTTCAGAGTTATGTAAACGGTGCCGGTGATATTTCTGTATCCGTGGACTATCGCATTTGTGACAGCCTCGGATACGGCGCATTTAAGGTCTGCCAGCTCCTCAACCGTGGGATCCAGCTGAGAAATAAACACGGAAACGATCGCCCTTGCTATGCCTTCGTTTATGGAGAAGGCCGGCAGCTCCACTCTGAGCTCGTTTTTCAGATTTTCGGGAGGTCTGCCCGATCTTCTTTTTTCTGTGATCTCTACTGCTGTGTTCATATAGAATTCCTTTCTGATTCTCGTTAACTGTTATCTTAAATTCTCTTTTCTTCGTTTTGCTTGATCTCAATAAGCCTGCCTGCTCCCGCAAGATCGAGTATCTTCATCACCCGTGGAGAGGGATCCAGCACTGTCAGCTTGCAGCCAAGCCGTTCAGCGCAGGCCAGCCTGCCAAGAATAAGCCCAAGTCCTGCGCTGTCCATAAATTCCACCGTGGACATATTCATAACGGCTCTTTTGGGACGGTTTATAAAGAGGGTAGAGTCTATTTCACCGCGTATGCGCTTTGCGCTGTGGTGATCTATATCCCCGTATATGGTTATCATCATGGTGTGCCCGTCGATAACGGTGATCACCTCTGCTTTATTATTCCGCATTGTTGTTTCCTTTCCTTTTTACTTTTAGTATAATTATTTTAATTCCGACAAAGAGTAAATATTGTCACAATTCGCTGTCGAACCAATTATAAGCAAAAAAATATGAGGAGCAAAAGCTCCTCATATTTTTCAGAACGCCCATTCGGACATATTCTGCATCATTGTGCCCACAGCATCAAGGGCCTTGCCGGCACAACGCTTGAATTTGCTCTTTTTCGGCTTCATTGCCGTGACCGTTGCGGCACCGATTGCGCTGCCCAGGATCATACCTGCGGCTACCCCCTTCAGGATCTTCATAGTGTTCTGTGACATTACCGTTTCCTCCTCTGATGATCTATACGTAGCTATTATTTACCGAAGGGAACTGTTTGATTCTCAATAAAGCAAAAAAAGGACTCCGTGGAGTCCTTTTTTTATTCTGCGGATTATTAGATATTCTTTCTCCAATCCTCGATATCGGAGGTGATATCCTCACCGAAGATGGAGGCAATAGCCTTAAGATTTGTTTCGATAAGCTCAACGTCTGCTTCGGGCTTGGAGGCTTCCTTGTAGTAGTAATTCTCGCAGCCTTCAAGAAGCGCGTCTCTGTCATCGTCGTCAACATCCTTGGCTATGTTCAGTGCGTCGGGAGTGAGATTTCCTTCATCGTCGTATGCGACCGCATTGATGGAAGCAGAGGTGATCTTGGAGCCGACAACGCTGTCAAGCATTTCGTCCATGCCTTCCTTGGTGCCGCCGTAAACGTCCTTAACGCCGTCAGCGCCCTTCTTTTCGGTAACGGCAACGATCTGCATCATATAATCGACAGCCTTTGCCTCTTCCTCGTATTCTTCATCCTTAATCTCACCCTCGGCAAGCTTATCAACGAACACGGTCATGATGGTTTTCATATTGTCCGCCTGATCGTTCTTATCCTCAGAGCCTTCGCCGTCGGGTGTTTCGTCCTCGGAGCCTTCGCCTTCGCCTTCATCCTTAGATGCAAGAGAATCGAAGATGGAGGTCTTGTTTATGATCTCCTTGAGGATCTTCGCGGTGGAGGGGTCAAAGGTATCGCTGAGAGTGCGCATTGTATCAGCAAGAAGTGCAACATCGTTGGAGCCCTCGCTTCTGAAGTCGTTGAACATAACGGTGAACTTCTGGAGAGAAACGAGAAGATTTTCTATATTGAGGTCGGGATCGTCGATATGAGCCTTGACGATCTCCGTCATTTCGCTGTTTTCCTCGCCGAAGATATCGGAATCGAGAATTGCGAGAAGGAGAGTCTTAACGTTGCCGCCGATGAAGATACTGTCCATACAAGCATCGAGAGTACGGCCAAGGGTCCTCATCTCTTCTTCCATATTTGCGATATCAAATTCGTCGCTGGAAAGGGAATTGATAACGGTCTTGGAATCGCGGAGAAGCATTGCAAGGATCTCTGCTTCGCGCTCAAGCTCCTCCTCTGTGAGCTTATCCATGTCGAAATCGGTCTTCTCGTATTCGCCGCCGGTCTTGTCAAACTCTGAAACGATGGTGTCGAAGGAGAGCTCAACGATAGAGGGAATAACGTCTCTGAAATCGTCGTTTTCATTGATGGCAAAGAGGATATCGTAAAGGAATTCCTCGTTTGCGATAGCCATGAGCACGTCTCCGTCAAGCTCGGGGAAGATCTCGTGGTCTATCATAGCCACCATAATGTCACCGATGGTGGCGAAGGTCGCGCTGATGGATTCAGCGGTGGTTTCGGAAAGCTTTTCGATGATAGGAACAAGAATCACGGCAGAATCGTCTGTGATGGTGTCTTCATCGAGGATAGTTTCCGTAGCGGAGGAGATAATATCAGCAACTATTGTGCTGTGGAATTCGG
>JAZMZX010000121.1:0-14616 GCA_045586225.1 Eubacteriales bacterium | reverse complement strand
CTACGCATTCTGCTGTGATTTTTCTGTGGAGCCCTCACGGGGGCTCTCAAACGGCGATCGGGTGAAGGTGACCATTACGAACCGCGATCAGCTGATACAGGCCTTCGGCATTGTGGTTAAGGAGCTGGAGCGCGAATACGTTGTTAATACGCTGCCCGAGCACGTGAGCTCCCCCTCGGACCTGGATCTGAGAGCCGTGTCCGAGCTGGGAAGGCAGTATCTCGAAATGGAGTCCATGGACGGCAGCTCAGCCGCTTTCAACGATTATAAGTACGCAGGCGCGTATCTTTTCGTTAAGCGGGATACGGGATCGATGCCGCGCTTCGGCAACAGCAGACTGGAGCTTTTCGTTTCCTTCAGGCACATGAACGGAACGCAGGAGCTTGGCAGAAGCTATTCCATCTTAGGGCTCAACGAGCTTTACCATCTGCCCGGCCGGAAGGCGGAGCTTGATTTTTCCAAGGGCGAAAACGATCGCATCGTGGGAGATCTTGAGCGCTATCTGGAGTCGCAGAGAGAGGATTATTACGTTTATAAGATCGATTGACGGGAAGCGGAAGGTGCGTGAATGCGCACCTTCTTTTTTTGCATCGGACCGATCGTGTTCGCACGTATTCCACAGGCTCAGCGAGCTCCGCCAAGCAAGAAAACGCGTGCAATTTCACCGCACGTCTTGAAAAAAGCTACCGTTTCGGCTATAATAATCCCAGGTGAGTTCGAAACCATCCTCACCGCGGGGCTATCCCCGAAATAAAAAAACTACGGAGAATAAAATGAAAAAAAGAACACTCGACCTCTGCTACACCGCCGTTATCGCCGCGCTTTACGTCACGCTCACGTATTTTTCCGCCATTATGGGCATCGCCTCGGGCGCAGTTCAGGTGCGGCTTTCCGAAGCCTTGTGCGTGCTGCCGTTTTTCACCTCTGCCGCCGTGCCGGGGCTGACGGTGGGATGCCTGCTTGCAAACATTCTTTTCGGCGTGTCGGCATACGACATCATCTTTGGCACTCTTGCCACCCTTATCGGTGCTGTGGGCGCCCGCGCACTTCGCAAATATAAGTGGCTTGTGCCGCTTCCCACCATCGCGTCAAACACCGTTATCATTCCGCTTATGCTTTATTTCTCGGGTCTCACCGAGGATGGGCTTCCCTTTATGATGTTCACCGTCGGGCTTGGCGAGGTTATTTCCGTGGGAATGCTGGGAATGATCCTGCTGTTCTCTCTCAAGCGCTACGAAAAACATATTTTCAAATAAAAGACCACGAAAGGGCACCACTATGCAAGAAAAACAGAAGCCGCGTCTCCGCCTTGATTACGATTCGCCCGTTATCCTTACGATGGCGATCGCCGCCCTCGCCGTTCTTATCCTGAACGGAATAATGAACGGTGTACCCACCGCACTTTGCTTCAGCGTGTACCGCTCATCCTTTGCAGACCCCTTCACGTACGTGCGCCTTTTCTTCCACGTTCTCGGCCACGCGGATTTCTCACACTTCTTCGGAAACGTGAGTCTGCTTCTCATCGTTGGCCCCGTTGTGGAGCGCAGATACGGCTCGTGGGACCTTCTTCTGGCGGTGCTTTTCACCGCTGCCGTTGAAGGCGGCATCCATTGCCTCGTTTCACCGGGCACAGCCCTCCTCGGTATGAGCGGCGTTGTGTTCATGCTCATTTTCCTCGCCTCCATCAAGGATATCGGCGACGGAAAAATATCCCTCACCTTCGTACTCGTGGCGCTCATCTACTTCGGAGAGGCCATCTACACGGGAATCATCGTGCAGGATTCAGTTTCTCAGCTTTGCCACATCGTCGGCGGATGCTGCGGCATTCTTTCCGGCTGGTATTTCGGCAAGCACCGCCGCCGCAGACACCACAGGATCTGAAGCATAAAATAGAAAAAGCCTCACGGAGTGCCCGTGAGGCTTTTTTGTTACCTTTATTCTGCTTCTTCCTTCAGCAGTCTTGCCAGAGCCTGCATATCGTTCAGCATATCCTCTTTTTTGCGGGGATCGCGGAGAAGAGCGGAGGGGTGGAAGAATGCCGCCATGCGGAACTGACCCTTGTTGAACCACACTCCGTGCTCCTGAGTTATCTTGAAATCGGGCTTGATCAGCCGCATCGCGGCGATCCTGCCCAGACAAACGATAAACCTGGGCTTGATGATGCGCACCTGCTCGCGCAGATAGGGCATGCAGGCGTCGCTTTCCTCGGGAAGCGGGTCCCGATTCTTGGGCGGACGGCACTTCAGTATGTTTGCAATATAAACATCGTCGCGGCTGATGCCAACGGCCTCAAGATATGAGTTCAGAAGCTTGCCCGCTCTGCCAACAAAGGGGATTCCAGATGCATCCTCGTCGGCTCCGGGGGCTTCGCCAACGAACATAAGGTCAGCATTTGGGTTGCCAACGCCGAAAACAAGATTCGTTCTCGTTTCGCAAAGGGAGCACTTACGGCACGCGGCACATTCGCTTTTCAGTTCGTGTAATTCCATATCGTTCCCTTTCTTAAATGGAGGATTTCAGTATTTGCGCATATCTGCGAGGATATGAGACCGGTGTCTTTTTCGTTTTTTTCATAATAACGAGAGTGCGGGAAAGGGTCTCGCCCGTGCGTTTGTCGGTGAGGGTCAGCGGCACCGTTTCACAAAGGGAAAGACCGACAGCATCCGCCGTGCGCTTTGCTTCCCTTATCTCCTCCGCCGTCACGTCGCCGTCGCCCTTCAGGGCGATAAGACGGCCGCCAACGGCAAGATACTGGGCTGAGAGCTCGCAAAGGATGCGGAGCGCGGAAACGGCTCTCGCCGTTACAACGGTGTAGCGCTCATTGTATTCGGGCTTCATGGCAAGCTCCTCAGCACGCCCGGAAACGGCTGTGATGTTTGAAATGCCAAGCGTTTTCGCGGCGGTGTTGATGAAGGCGGCCTTTTTCGCCGTTGCATCCATTGCCGTCACCTTCACGTCGGGGCGCATCACGGCGATGGGCACCGAGGGGAAGCCGGCGCCGCAGCCGATGTCGAGAAGCCTTGCCCCCTTTTCAATGTGAGGGATGGGCGTCAGGGAATCGCAGAAATGGCGGAGCATTATTGCATCGGGAGTTTTGATTGCGGTAAGATTGTATTTTTCGTTTTCTGTTATAAGGAGCTCTGCAAATCCGTCGAGGCTTTTTGCCTCAGCCTCGGTGACAGGAAGGGAATTATCCCGGCAAAGATCCATGAAGAGAGCGGTGTCGATCATTCTTAATCCTTATGCTTGTTGTATGAGTCGAGATAGAGCAGAAGCACGGAAACGTCTGCAGGGTTCACCCCGGCAAGACCTGCCGCCTCGCCGACGGAGTGGGGGCGGTGCTGGGTGAGCTTCTGCACGGCTTCGATGCGCAAGCCCTTGATGGAGCCGTAATCGATGTCGGCGGGCAGGAGTGAAGCCTCCCGAGACCTTGCCCTTGAAACGGATGCCATCTGCTTTTTGATGTAGCCCTCGTATTTCACCGTCGTTTCAACGGTGCGCTTGGCGGCGCGTGAAAGGGGGGCGGACGGCGGTGACAGCCTCGTCACAGCGTCGTATGAAAGCTCGGGGCGGCGAAGCAGGTCGATGAGCCTGGTGCCTGCGGAAACGGGAGCTGAGCCGTATTCGCGAAGGAGGGCGTTTGTTTCCTCCGTGGGGGGCACACCCGTGTGAGAGAGGCGCTCGATCTCCGCCTCGATGGAAAGCTTCTTCTGCAGATATGCGTCCCAGCGCTCCCGGGAAACGAGACCTGCGCGATAGGCGGTCTCCGTGAGCCTTTCGTCTGCATTATCCTGACGCATATAGAGCCTGTATTCCGAGCGGGAGGTCATAATGCGGTAGGGCTCCTTTGTGCCCTTGGTGATAAGGTCGTCGATCATTATGCCGATGTAGGAGGTGGAGCGGCCGATTATCATGGGCTCGCGTCCAAGCACGTAGAGCGCGGCGTTTGCGCCTGCCACAAGACCCTGCGCCGCAGCCTCCTCGTAGCCGGAGGTGCCGTTGAACTGACCTGCGCCGTAAAGACCCTTCAGGCTTCTGAAGGCGAGGGTGGCGTCAAGCTCCGTGGGGTCGCAGCAATCGTATTCGATGGCGTATGCGTTTCTTGTGATGTGGGCGTTTTCGAAGCCCGGCAGGGTGCGGAGCATTGCAGACTGAACGTCTGTGGGCAGGGACGTGGAAAATCCCGCAATGTAGAGCTCGTCTCCGTCCTCGCCCATGGGCTCCACGAAGAGCTGATGGCGCTCCTTATCGGCAAAGCGAACCAGCTTATCCTCAATGGAGGGGCAGTATCGTGGTCCCACTCCCTGAATGTTGCCGGAATACATGGCGGAGCGGCCGATATTCTCAAGGATCACCCTGTGGGTGTCAGCATTTGTGTAAACGATGTGGCAGGGGGCGGACCTTTTTCCGTCCATGTATCCGTCGGGGGTGTGGATCGAGAAGGGGATAGGCTCAGCCTCGCCCTCCTGGGGCTCAAGACGGGAGAAATCCACGGTCCTTGCCGAAACGCGCACGGGAGTGCCCGTTTTGAAGCGCATCATTTTGATGCCGATCCTGCGGAGGGAATCCGCAAGCCCGAGAGAGGGCAGAGAGCCGTCGGGGCCTGCAGGGTAATTCACGTGACCCACGTGGATAACACCGCCAAGATATGTGCCCGACGAGATAACGGCGGCGCGGCATTCCCATACCTCGCCGAGACGGGAGGTGACGGAGACGACGCGGCCGTCCTCAACGCCCACGTCCACTATCTCTGCCTGCACCAGACGAAGGTGCTCCTCCTTTTCAAGCGCGCGGAGGATTATTTCTTTATATTTTGCGCGGTCTGCCTGAACGCGCTTTGAATGCACCGCTGAGCCGCGGGACTCGTTCAGCGTGCGGCTTTGTATGGTTGCCAGGTCGGCGGCACGTCCCATCTCGCCGCCGAGAGCGTCTATTTCGTATACGAGGTGACCCTTGCCGGTGCCTCCGATAGCGGGATTGCAGGGCATATTCGCCACCGAATCCAGGGAGAGGGTGAAGAGCACCGTGTCCAGCCCCATGCGGGCGGCGGCAAGAGCGGCTTCAACGCCTGCGTGACCTGCGCCCACAACGGCAACGTCACATCGGTTGTTCATAACGTGATCTGTCATTTCAGTCTTTCTGCATTTTGTGTATGAGTGTCCAGCCGCCGTCCTCGCTGTATGCAGTGAGAACGCCTGTGGATGCGTGAGAGATATGGGAATAAACGCCGAAGGGGATAACGGGGTTGCCCTCGGTGTCGATGAGGGCGCGGCCTTCATCGGTGCCCACAACGGCAAGACCCTCGTAGAAGGGCTCGGCATAGGTCAGGTATGGGTCCACCACCCAGCTGCCCGTGTAGTCCATATAGCCGTATTTCCCGTTTTTCTCAAGGAGGATCATTCCCGAAGAGTAGGACTTGATGTCGTAGCCTGCAGGCACCTCGAAAATGTCGCCGTTATTATAAATGAGAACGTCGTTCTCGGAGGTAACGTAGAGCCTGCCGTTTCTGTTGTAGCGGGAGCGATCCACCGTCATAAGACGCACACGGCAAAGGCCGTGCTCGAAAAAGTAAAATCCGATGGATTCCTCACCATCCGTGAGGGGCTCAAGGTAAAAATCGTACACTCTGATACCCAGCGTCACGTCGAGACGTGTGGTTTTGGGCTCAACGGCAACGTTGCCGGACCTTGTGATAAACATAAGGTGGCCTTCCTCGTCCACAACGGCGGCGCGGGATTCGGAAAAGGCGTATGCGCCGTAGTAAAGGGTGTCTTTTTTCACCACGGTGCCGTATTTGTTCACAAGCTGATAGGTGTGAAGCTCCTTCGGTATCTTGTAGGCGAGCTGGAAGCCCTCCTTATCAAATTTGTTTTTGATGGGCTCGTATTCGTACACGATCTCCATGGAGTGGGAGAAGGTGCGGTCGGAAACTCCGTCGCCGTAGTCCGGGGTATAGTCGAATCTTGCGCCGCGCAGGTCCTCAGCGGCGGAATATTCCACCTCTGTGAAGCGGCCTCGCTTGGCATCGAGATAGTAATATGCGTTTTTATAAAGGAAAAGGGGGCGGTCCTTCTTGTCGCGGCACATTGCGGGGACGATCTCTTCGGAATCGAAGGTGCCTATAAAGTCGCCGTCACCGGAATAGATGCGGGAGATATTCTCCTTTTCCGTTTCCACGATCACGTAACCCATATAGAGTGTCACCGCAAGCTTGTCCTCCTCCTTTTCGGAATATACCGCGATGGTGGGGGCTCTGTCCTGAGGCTCATAGGTAACGGTAGTTACGGTGTGCTTGCGGCAGGAGTAATATCCCGGCAGCTCCATGGGAAGGGAAGCGAGGACCCAGTCACCGCCCGTCTGCCATTCCTCATAGGAGAGGGAATAGTCTGCCTCCTCCGCCTCGGAGACGGAGATAAGGGAGAATTCGGGGGGCGCGGGTGTGTCGCCAACGTCGGAGCCTTCCGTGTCGGGCGCCTCCGTCTCTGTTTCTGTTTCTGTTTCGGTTTCGGGGTCAGACTCGGTTTCGGTGTCAGCCCCGGTGTGGGCGTCGGTATCCTCCGCCGTTTCGGTTTCGGTGCCCTCTGTTTCGGGGCGCACGATGTAGGAGACGTCAAACCAGCCTGCGCGGTATATCATAAGCACCGCCGATATTAAGATCATAAGTACGAGCGCTGTGACCCGCGAGCTTCTGTTTCTCATTCGTCTCCTCCTTTTTCGTGAATTTTATTTGTGGTATTTTCCGCCCCTGATGATGTTCATGGAGCGGTATATGATCTCGTATAGGATCGGCTGCATCATTCCGTGGGGGAAGGTGAAATCCGATACGGAAAGCTTCAGATTTGCCGCATTCTTAACGGAATCGGCAAGACCGTAGGAGCTGCCGATAATAAAGCAAAGCTCCGAGGCGCCGCTGTCTGCGGCACGTGAAAGGTATGAGGCAAATCCGGGGGAATCGAAGCGCTTGCCCTCAACACAAAGGGCGATAACGTGAGCGCCGCGAGGGATAGCGCGCAGTATCGCTTCGCCTTCGCTTTTAAGCGCCGCGTCTATCTCCGATCTTGTGGGCTCCTGCGCCAGCTTATACGCAGGGAGCTCGGTTTTTTTGACCCTGCCGTACATCTGAAGGCGGCGGCAGTATTCCTCGCATTCTGCGCGGCGGTGAGCCTCCTTCAGAGGACCCACCGTTATAACGTGAAAGGTGTACATAATCAGATAAGTCTCGTGACCCGATCCCGCGCTGCAACCGCAAGGTAAGGGGTGGCTCCTGCCTCAGCAAGGGCTCTTTTGTTTGCGGTGAGGGCAAGCTCGGGGGTGTTGTTGTTTTCGGATAAATGGGCTAAAAGAATGGACGCTGCCGAGCCGGAAGCAAGGCGGGCGGCAAGCTCGCCGCACTGAAAATTGGAAAGGTGTCCGTTTGCGGAGCGGATGCGCTCCTTCACGTGGTAGGGATAAAAGCCAGCGCGGAGCATGTCAGGGTCGTGATTGGACTCAAGCACAAGGTGGGTGCAGTCGGAGAGGGCTGCCGCCATGTCCTCGGAAACGTGACCTGTGTCGGTGAGCAGACCGAACCGCACGTCCTCACCGCGGAAGGTGACCTTGTAGCCCACCGACATGGCGCTGTCATGATGGGTGCGGAAGCTTTCTATCTTCATTTTCCCCACTTCAACGGAAAAAAGCGGCGCGTGCGGCACGATAGCATCCGAAAGATGGTCGCGCCCAACCACTGCTGCCGCCGATTCCTCCGCCATATGTACGGGAATGTGATATCTTTTAGTCACCACCTCAAGGGCGGAAATGTGGTCCACGTGCTCGTGGGTAACGAGCACGGCGGATATCCGGTCGAGGCCGATGCCAAGCTCGGAAAGTGAATTTGAAATAGCCCGACAGGACTTGCCTCCGTCGATGAGCACGTAGTCGCCGTCGGCGCCCACCAAAACGGAGTTTCCCGAGGAGCCCGAAAATAAGGTTGCGATCCTGATGTCCATGGCTGCCCTCAGAATTTAGAGAACATTTCCTTGAGCATGGGAACGTAATAAAGCTCTGCGATCTCGAAAATGAAAACGGAAATGAACGCGATGCAGGGGATCATCACGTACTTTGCAATGCGGCGCCGACGTGCGTCCTCCTCCATGTATTCCGCTTTTTCAATGTGGTTCCAGCTGCGGGGCAGCTGATCTGCCGTCACGGGCTTGCCGGAAAAGCCGCGGTTAAGAATAACGACGGCAATGAAGGCAACGGATGCGAGCACCAGATACGACCACATGAGCACAGTGAACCACAAAGGACGGATCAGTCCCGCGTCGACCATTGAAAGGACGACGCGGTACAGACCGAAAATGATTATGATCTCAAGTGCGAAAAGCAGATAAAGCTTTACGTTTGGTTTCTTCTTTTCAGTTTGCTTCTTTTCGGGTAAAAAACGGCTCATTATTCAAAAACCTTAACGGCACCTGCGGAACGGATGCGGAGCTCCATGCACGCGCCTTCACCGAAAACGGAATCCATAAGAGCTCTGTATTCGCTTGCGAATTCGGAGGGAACGAAGGCCTGAGTGGTGCCTGCGAAGCCGCCGCCGTGTACGCGCCAAGCGGCCTTCTTATCGGAAAGGAAGCCCTCGGTAACGGCAAGTGAAAGGGAAAGACCCTGCTCTTCAACGTTCTTTACGGTGTATACGTTCTGGAGATATTTGTAGCTGGAGTCGCCGGATGCGAGGATGGCGGAAAGGAAGCCGTCAAGCTCGTCGCGGCGAAGAATGTCGGCGGTCTTCTTAACGCGCTCGGTCTCGCGGACGAAGTGGATGGCGCGGAGGAGGGCTCTGTCGCCGCAGGCCTCGCGGATCTCCTTAGCCTTGCCGATGATCTCGCTCTCGGAAACGTGGCAGAGCACGTCCTTGCCGAAAATGGAAGCAACAGCCTTCATTTCAGCGGGAACGGAAGCGTAGTCTGCATTAAGGTCTGCATGGTTTCCGCCGGTGTCGGTGATGCAGAGGGAGTAGCCCTTCTTCGTGAGATCGAAGCCGAGACCCTCGGTCTTGGGTGCGTTCTTGTCCTCAAAGTCGATGGTGATAAGGCCGCCCCACGCGCATGCCATCTGGTCCATAAGACCGCATGGCTTGCCGAAGAACTTGTTTTCCGCATACTGAGCAATGCGGGCGATATCGGTTGCGGATACCTTGCCGTCGTTGTAGAAATGAGAAAGGATGTTGCCCACCATATCCTCGAAAGCGGCAGAGGAGGAAAGTCCCGAGCCCTTGAGAACGTTGGAGGTGGTGTATGCGTCGTAGCCGCCAACGGCATAGGAGTTCACACGGAAGCCGTCTGCAACGCCTGCGATGATGGCGTCGGAGTGGAAGAAGCGGTCGTCGTCGGGAACGTTATAAACGTCAATGTCCACAACGTCCTCGGGGAAACCCTCGCTCTTGATCCTGATAACGCTGTCGTCGCGCTTGGATGCAACTGCGATACAGTCGAGGGTGATGGAAGCGGCAATAACTCTGCCCTGCTGGTGGTCTGTGTGGTTGCCCATGATCTCGCTTCTGCCGGGAACGGAGAAGAGTGCGACCTCGCGGTCTGCGCCATAGTTTTCCTCGAAGCCGATAACGGCGCCGAGCCAACGGTCTCTGATGGCGGGAACTCTTTCGTCGTCAACGGGGAGCTCAAGAAGGGAGGCAAACTTTTCGTCAAGGCTGCCGGACAGGATAAGATTTTTAAGTTCTGTCGTTTTCATAAGGGGTACTCCTCTTTATGTAGTTATGATTTATGTGAAAAATTACGGTTTTCTCAGTTATGCTGCAGGGTCATTTCTTCCCCGCGGTAACGCGGCGCACAGCCGTGGCTCTTGCTCTTGCTGTGTCCACCTCAAAGATAACGCCCTCAAGGGACGGCTCTCCGTCCGCAACGTTGAAGCGGCAGGGCATTTTGTCCTTGTTAAATTTGATGATATCCTCTGTCCTGACGCCAAGCACGCCGTTTTGCGGGCCTGTCATGCCAAGGTCGGTCACGTATCCGGTGCCGTTAGGCAGTATTCTTACGTCGGAGGTGGGAATATGAGTGTGAGTGCCCCAGACAGCGGCGGTTTTATATTCGGGGATACCGTCGAAATAGCGGGCAAATGCAAGCTTTTCGCCGGTTGCCTCCGCGTGGATGTCCACAAGGGCAATGTCGTATCTGCCGGCCTCGCGGGCGAAGATGCGCTCCGCCGTTTCGAAGGGGCAGGCTAAAGAAACGTTCATGTATGCGGTGCCCGAAACGTTCAGTATGAGCACGCGGGCCCCGTCAACGTTTATGACGGTGTAGCCAACGCCCGCGGCATTGGCAGGGTAGTTTGCAGGGCGCAGGACCCTGTCTGTTGAATCGAGATAGGGCTTTATCACGTCCTTGTCCCAGATGTGATTGCCCGTTGTTATAACGTCGGCGCCTGCGTCGAAGATGAGCTTCGCAAGCTCGGGCGTCAGACCCTTGCCGTCTGCGGCGTTTTCGCCGTTGCAGACGATGAGGTCGAGGGCGTATTTGTTTCTGACCTCGGCGATGAGGGCGCGCAGATGCTCCGCCGCTTTTTCCCCGAAAACGTCACCTATGGCAAGTATTCTCATTGCTACCTCGAAAATTTGATAAGGCGGAGGTGAAACACGTTTCACTCTCCGCCTCTTTTTGCATACTATAAATGGTTACGAAAGAATCAACGCAGTGTTCGTTTATATAAACGGGGCGCGCCCGCTGTTTTCATTTTGCGATCTATATAAAAATCTATGTTGAATGAAAATTAGCGTTATTTTGCGTAGTCTATAGCTCTGCTTTCGCGTATGATGTGTACCTTGATCTGTCCCGGATATTCAAGCTCGGATTCGATACGCTTAACGATGTCGTGTGCAACGATCTTCATCTTGTCGTCGCTAACGATCTCCGGTTTCACCATAATGCGTATTTCGCGTCCTGCCTGGATAGCGTAGGATTTTTCAACACCCTCAAACTCCTTGGTGATCTCCTCGAGCTTGGTCAGGCGCTTGATATAGTTTTCAAGATTTTCACGTCTTGCTCCCGGTCTTGCTGCCGAAATAGCATCGGCTGCCTGAACGATGAGAGCGATAATGGTCTTGGGCTCAACGTCTCCGTGGTGAGCCTCAATGGCGTGGATAACGTCCTTGTTTTCGCGATATTTCTTCGCTGCCTCAACACCCAGGTTAACGTGGGAGCCTTCAGCCTCCTGCGTAAGAGCCTTACCAATGTCGTGGAGAAGTCCCGCGCGGCGGGCGAGAACGGGGTCAACACCAAGCTCGTCTGCAAGGATGCCCGAAAGGAGCGATACCTCTATCGAGTGAGTGAGTACGTTCTGGCCGTAGCTGGTACGGTACTTGAGTCTGCCAAGGAGCTTGATAAGCTCGGGGTTGATGCCGTGCACTCCCGTGTCGAAGGTCGCTCTTTCACCTGCCTGTTTAATGGCGGTGTCGACCTCACGGCGTGCTTTATCTATCGATTCTTCGATTCGTGTCGGATGGATACGTCCGTCGGTGATAAGCTTTTCAATAGCGATTCGCGCGATCTCTCGGCGAACAGGGTCAAAGCTTGAAAGCGTGATAGCCTCGGGTGTGTCGTCGATAATGAGATCGACTCCCGTCAGCGTTTCTATCGCACGGATGTTTCTGCCTTCGCGGCCGATGATGCGTCCCTTCATCTCTTCGTTGGGAAGAGTTACGGAGGAAACGGTGATCTCGGAAACGTGATCTGCTGCACAGCGCTGGATAGCGAGGGAAAGGATATCCTTTGCCTTTGCGTCTGCCTCTTCGCGGAACTGGCGCTCGTATTCGTCCAGCTTCATAGCCGTTTCGTGCTGCATTTCGGAATCAAGAGTTTCAAGAAGCTCAGCTTTTGCTTCCTCGCAGGTCATTCCCGCAATGCGCTCGAGAGCAGATCTCTGCTCGGAAAGCGCGCGCTTGATCTCTTCGGACTGAAGCTCAACTTCGCGAAGCTTCTTCTGCAGATTCTCGTTGTTGCGGTCTGCCTGATCGATCTTACGGTCGAGAGTTTCTTCCTTCTTGATGATACGGTTTTCCGTATTCGTTATTTCGCGACGGCGTTCTTTTATTTCACGGTCAACGTCGTTTTTCTGCTTTAAGATCTCTTCCTTCGCTTCAACGAGCATTTCCTTGCATTTTGTCTCGGAAGACTTTATCGCGTCAACAACGATCCTTTTAGCCTCTGTCTCGGCAGAGCCGATAGCTGCTTCGGAAACGTGACGGCGGTATGCAAAGCCCAAAAAGAAGAATATGGGGGCACAAACGACTGCTGTTATTATTGCCGGTAAAAATTCCATTCTGACTAAACCTCCTTTTCTTCAAAATTTTCAGTTTTCATTCGTTTAATTACGTTATGATCGGTATGTATGCCGTAAAGCGCCGGAGAGCCACTCTAATACATCGCATATCTCATATTATTGTATACAAAAACGGCTCCTCTGTCAAGTGCTATTATATGAACTGGTGCCAATAAACGGTCCTTTGCTATTGTAAACTTATTTTTAATATTGCAGAGCCGCCTCCCTTATGGCATAATATTATCATACACTTGGTATGATGACAGCCCGAAAGGAGATAAATTACCGTATGAAAGGCTACAAAAAGATAACCGCCGAGGAGCTCGGCGGCAACACCTTCAAAATGATCGGAAGCGATTGGATGCTCGTCACCGCCACCGATAAGGACGGTGGCTACAACACCATGACCGCAAGCTGGGGCGGCCTCGGCATCCTTTGGAATAAGCCGGTGGCGTTCGTTTTCATCCGTCCTCAGCGCTACACTCATGAATTTTCCGAGTCCGGCACCCTTGCCACCCTCACCTTTTTCGGAGGGGAATACCGCCGCGAGCTTGCATACTGCGGCAGAGTGTCGGGAAGAGACACCGACAAGATCAAGGATGCAGGTCTCACCCCTGCCGTCACCGACGAGGGAAGCATGGGCTTTCTTGAGTCCACCGTTATCGTTTCATGCAAAAAGCTTTATACCGACGTGCTGAAAAAGGAGGGATTTTTCGATCCCGCCCTTGCGGAGAGCAACTATACCGACGATTTCCACACCGTTTACGTTTACGAAATAGAGTCCGTTTACGTTAAGGAGTGATCCTTCTCCCGGCTGATCCCGATCTGGCTCAAAAGCCAGCTCATGGCGTCCGAAAGGGAGCCGATGCAGTCGATGAGACCGCAGGCCACCGCTTCCTTCCCGTCGATAACGGAGCCGACGTCGCTTGCAAGCTCGTCGGTCTTCATCATCAGGCCGAAGAATCGCTCTTTCGATATTCCCGAGTGTGATGTAACGAAGCCCGCGATGCGCTCCTGCATCCGTTCAAGATAGCGGTAGGTCTGAGGCACGCCGATAACGGTGCCGCTCATGCGGACGGGGTGGAGAGTCATCGTTGCCGAGGGCACGATGAAGGAGCGCTTTGCCGCCACCGCAAGGGGCACGCCTATGCTGTGCCCGCCTCCAAGCACCACCGATGCCGTTGGCTTGGAGAGCCCCGCGATAAGCTCCGCAATGGCGAGCCCCGCCTCAACGTCGCCGCCCATGGTGTTTATGAGGATGAGCACACCGCCCACCTGCGGGTCTGCCTCCGCATCGGCAAAAAGCGGGATCATATGCTCGTATTTTGTGGTTTTCTGGCCGTCGGAGAGCACGTAGTGGCCCTCCACCTGCCCGATTATAGTGACAGCGCGTATCCTGCCCCGGGGCGAGTCGGCTTCAATGCTTCCGAGCGCCTCGGTTTCGTTCAGCTTTTCGTTTGTGCTTTCGTCCATTTTCAGCCTCCGTGTGTTCGTTCACATCATATTGTGAGCGAAAAACGGAGATCTTATCCGCAGGCAGCGGAGAACCGAAGAAAAACACACCCCCACAGAGGCATATGCCTTCGTGGGGGCGCTTTTTGATTATTTATCTTTTGTGTCTGTCCTCGCGCTTCACAAGGATCGGAACGTATTCCGCTTCCTTTTTAACGCGGCGGGGCATATTCTTCACCATATCGCCGATGAGGATGTAGAAATAGATTACAGCCGCCACAGCAACGAAGAGGATGGGGAGAGGGGAAAGGGCGGCGCGGACCCCCGTGAAGGAGAGGGCAAATGCAAGGACGCCGAGCGCCACAGAGTAAACGTACACCGATGCGGGAGCGGTGATCTCGCCCAGCTTTTCGGAGATGGCGGGAATGCGAGGCTCGTATTTCTTCGCGCGCGTGAAGCCGTCGAAGAGGATAACGGCGCCGCCTACTGTGAAAACAGCACCGATGGCAAGCATCCACCAGATGAAGGCGGGGGCTTCGGCCTTAAGAGCGCTGATCATTTCAGCCTTGGAGTGCTCTCCCTCAAGACCAAGGAAGAATTTGTAGTCCTCGTAGTTGTTATAGGGAACCACGGTGTCCTCGCGCTGCTTGCCGAGGACGGTAACGGTCTTGACCGTGGAGTATTCGTAGCGTATACGCACGTCGCCAACCTTGGGCGAATCAAGATCTTCCGAGTTTGTCACGTATTCGCCGCTGGTTTTGAAGCCGCGGACGTCAACAGCGGGAAGCTCCTTCAGAGCCTCTCTTTCCTCCAGCAGCAGAAGCATAAGTCGGATCGTAGCCATGTCGTTCTGTG
>JAZMZX010000120.1:0-6996 GCA_045586225.1 Eubacteriales bacterium | reverse complement strand
ATTAGCAAACAGCATTATAGAAAACGTAAACAAGGTCATCTACGGCAAGAACACCGAGATAAAATATATTGTCACGGCGCTTTTGTCTGAGGGCCACGTGTTGCTTGACGATATCCCCGGCACAGGTAAGACGACTCTTGCAAAAGCCCTTGCCAGGACCATCGATTCCGACTGCAAGCGCATCCAGTTCACCCCGGACCTTCTCCCCTCCGACATAACGGGCATCAACTTCTTCAGCCAGAAGGATAACGAGTTCGTATTCCGCTCCGGTCCCATCTTCACAAACATCGTTATTGCCGACGAAATAAACAGAACGACCCCCAGAACTCAGTCTGCGCTGTTGGAATGTATGGGCGAGCGTCAGACGACAATAGACGGCGTTACTTACAGGCTCGATTCGCCATTCTTTGTTATTGCAACACAGAACCCCATAGAGTCTCAGGGCACGTTTCCCCTGCCCGAAGCACAGACGGACCGCTTCCTGATGAAGCTTTCTCTTGGCTATCCCGCACCCGAAGCAGAGCTTTCCGTGCTGGATGAATACACCCTCACCTCGCCCCTTGAATCACTGGTCCCCGTTTGTACAAAGAGAGACGTAACCGAGGCGCAGACGGCTGTGAAAAACGTTAAGGTCAGCGCGCTTCTGAAGAAATACATCGTCGATATCGTAAACGAGACCCGCGGCTCCGACCGTATCCGTCTCGGTGTCAGCCCTCGAGGCACTCTCGCACTTATGAGAGCCGCTCAGGCGTGGGCTGCTATCGAGGGCAGGGACTACGTTCTTCCCGACGACGTGAAGGCTGTTGCCGTTCCCGTGCTTTCACACAGGATCATCTCCCGCTCACAGGGAACCATCCGCCTTTCCGATTCCAATTCCAACATCATTCAGTACATTATTGAAACAGTTCCCGTACCCGTTCAGTAAATTTACTTGAAAGCCGAGATAAAATAATGCTGTTTATAGCGCTCATACTGGCAATATTTATCGTTTATCTTTGGCAGTCCAAGCTGTACGAAAAGCACACCTTCGACGATATCGATTATAAGGTTACCGTCAGCACAGAGGAGGCATTCGAGGGCGAGGACATCTTCGTTTACGAGGAGCTGACAAACGATAAGTATATACCGATTCCATATGCAAAGGTGGACACCACCTTGCCGTCCGGTCTTGCTTTCCGCATCACCGAGCATGATAAAAGAACAAAAAAGCCCCGGGATATCCTCAGAGACAGGGTGGGCTCCGTTTTCGTTCTTAAAAGCAAAGAAAAGATACGCCGGCGCTGGCGTGTAAATTGCCGCCGCCGGGGAATCTATACCGTTGGCAGTGCCACGCTGGTATCAAACGATCTTTTCGGAATGAATCCCATCTCAAAGGGCTTCGTTTGCGAACCGAATAAAAACAATACCGTTGTTGTTCTGCCCCGTGCCGTTGATCTTGAGGAGCACTTCACCTCGTCCTTTTATCACAGTGGCGACGTTATCAAGAATCACAGCCTCCTGACAGACCCGCTGATGATCGCAGGCTCACGTGAGTATACAACGTTCGATCCTATGAATAAGATCAACTGGAAGCAGACCGCCGTTCACGGTAAGCTTATGGTCAACAACGAAGAATTCACGCAGCGCTTGCGCTTCAATATTCTTTTGAATATGAACTCCCGCGATATCGAGCTTGATGCTGTTCACCCCGCAAGCACCGACAGCGTTGAAATGTGCATCACCGTGTGCGCCTCAATTCTTGACAGTATCGCAAGGGAAAGTGTGCCCGTGCGTATCATATCAAACACGCCCCCCGAGGCCGTTCACGAGGAATACAGAGCCGATGTGGAGGGCACGGGCAAGGATATTCTTTTCACACCTGCCTATGAAGGGAAGCGCGATATGATCACAGCCCTCCGTGTGCTGGCTGCCATAAAAACGGAAATGTCCTGCCCAATAGAAAAGATGCTAGACTACGTGCTTTTGCACCATAAGATCTTTTCCGAAGCAGGTAATCTCATCGTTGTTTCCTCGTATATAAGCGAAAGAATGATCATCTTCCACGATGAAATGGCCAAAAACGGCGTTCACGTTATCTTCTACGTCACGACGACGAACAGAAATGCCGAGATCATTCCGCCTCATATTGAGGTCTATTACAAAACGTACATCGAATTTTAAAGAAAGGAGCGAAAAGGTGACAAATAAGCTTTTTTCAAAATTTTATAAGCTGCTTTCTGTGATAGCGGTCACCTGTATCGTTTCTCCCGCAGCTTATCTGTTCCTATACAGAACTCTTCCGAGGGGCTTTATTATTCCGATGTATCTTATCGGATTCTCATTCGTTGCCATCGGCTACGGCATGCAGAGCTTTTACGGCACCGTCACGTCTCCGAGGCACGACCCGCGCAAGGACTATTATTACGATAACGGATTTGAATCCACCGAAAGTCCCTTCAAGCCCCTTAAGGCGGCGCTTCCTCTCGTTATTGCCGCACTTATCGGTATTTTCTCCGTGGGAATATCCGATAAGCTCCTCTATTTTGCATATAAAACCGATATTATTGCAACGTATGCCACCGAATCAGCCTATCCTCCTGTAATTGCGGCATTTATTTTCATTTCAGTTTTCCTTGGGATAGTTTTGTGGTTTTATCCGCCACACCGCATCATTTCCATGAAATCGATGCTCTCTTATTTCGGTGTGATACTCGTCATTTATGCAGGCTCGCTGATGCTTTCGGTGCCCACGAATATGCTCTCGGTCTCCCTTGTCGTTTTCTTTGCCTGCTCCTTCATCGTACTTAATCAAACCTTCATTCAGCGAGGCGTCACAGGTACGGTCACTGCGATTTCAAATAACGGCAGGATATATAATATCAAGCTGATGATAGTGGCATTTGCAGTTGTGCTTTTCGTGCTCTTCATTTTCGCCGTTGTGCTTATGGGTGTCGGCTTCGTGCTCCGCTTCGTGATCGCGTATATCGCATCAAAAATGCTTATCTCCTCCGGAGAAGAAGAGGACATTTACGACGTCGGTGACGTGAAAAATAAGTTTTCGGACGTTCTTTTCGAAAATCAGCCCCTCGGCGACAAATTTATGATAATCCTGTGCATACTTCTTTTCATAGGAGCTATCGTATTCTTCATCTTCCGCGGTCACGCGGCAACAAAACGTCTCATTGAGAATATCAAGCTCTGGCTCCGTGAGATATTCCTTTTCTTTATGAGCCTGCGGGACGCGAGCTTTTCAAAAAACGAATATTCAGTTGACTATTCAAACTATGTGGACGAATCGATTGATCTTCACGAGCCCCAGATACGGCAGTATGACCCTAAGGTTGCAACAAAACGCTCCTATAAGGAGTTTATCGCGTATCTGAACAGCCTCGATACAGCCACAGACCAGATACGTTACGTTTACATCACACTGCTTTCCGTTTTCCGTGAGATCGGATATGGAGTAAAGCCTGCAGAAACGCCCAGAGAAACGAAAAATCGCGTTCATGCACGCACAGCAGAACATGATATCACCGATGTGACAAACGCAATTGAAACTGTTAATTATATTGAGTCCGAGCCCTCCGGAGAGGAAAGCGAGCGGACCATCCGCGGTGTTTGCCGCATTATAGAGAAATATTTTGCATCATAAAAGGTAGGAAGCAAATTTATGAAAGATCTTAATATTCCTGTTGGCGCGATAGTCGCGTGCTTCATTTTCGGCGCCTGGCCCATCGGAATCGTTCTCATCGTTCTGAAGGTGCTCAGCGAAAAGGAGAGGGAAGAAGCAAAGCGTAAGAAAAACGATGCTAACAAGGCCTCCACGAAGCAGCATACCGTTTACCATACCAATTATGCCGACGGCAAAAGCACCGAGCCCGACGTTACTTATCATTACAGCTACGTGAAAAAGGACGGCGAAAATGGGTCCTCCTCCGAAAGCAAAGCAAAAAAGTCAACGGCCACACCGCCGCCTCCCACAGCAGAGCAGCTTAAAAAGCTCACCGCAGAAGCAAAGAAGGTCAATTACAAAGGCAGTCAGGCCACCACTCTTACTTCGATATTCTTCTTTATTTCGCTTTTCTTTGCTGTTGTCTTCTTCATTGACGCTATCGATACCGTAAGCTACCTCGGAATCGTTGACGGACTCAGCGAGGTTATTTCCGCAATGGTGGCGTCCTCTATCTCGGGTATTCTGTATCTTTTCCGTAAGTATTTCAAGTCCCGCGATTCAAGAATAATCACATACCTTTCCGTGCTGAGAAACAAGACTCACTATTCTATCAAAACTCTTTCTGACATTGCAGACGTTTCCGTTTCCCGTGTTATGAAGGATCTTGATTACATGCGTGACAAGAATCTTCTGGGTAAGGATTCATTTATCGATAAAAAGATACAGTATATCATCTTTTCCGATGAGGGCAGACTTGCCGCATACGAGGAATACGAAAGCGAAATGGGATTTTCCCGTGTTCAGCAGCGCCAGAAGCGAGCTGAGGAGAAGGCGAAGAATACTGAGGAGCTTTCCGACAACGAAAAGACTCTTGCACGTATCCGCGAGCTTAACGACGACATAGACGACGAGGCCGTTTCGGCAAAGATCGACGAGATCGAGGCTATCACACGTAAGATTTTCAAGCTTGTTGAGGAGCGCCCGGAGCTTGAGCCTCAGCTTGACAGCTTCCTCTCTTATTATCTCCCCACAACGCTGAAGCTTCTGAATTCCTATGCATACTTCGAGGAGCAGGGCATACGCGGTGACAATATCAGCGCGGGAATGAAAAACATCGAGGACACTCTCGATATGCTCATCGGAGGCTATCAGAATCAGCTTGATAAGCTCTTCGCAACAGAAACACTGGATGTTTCCACCGATATCAACGTGCTTGAACAAATGATGAAGGCAGACGGATTCACAAAAAACAGCGATTTCAACGTGAAGACCACTGCCCCCGAATTCGGCGAATTCGGAAGCGGCGGCTCTGCATTTGCCACACAGAAGGACAAAGATTAAGAAATAAAAGAACGGGATCTTAAACGATCCCGTTCTTTATTGTTGTGCAATATGAACATATTATGAATAATATGCTTGTGTAAATATACAAAATGTACAATGAAAGCGAAAAAACACTTGCATCGGATTTATGCCTTTGATATAATAAACCCAGAAACAAGAAGTCATTTTCCGGACACAGAAGCTCATCGAATCACCGTCGGCGAAGCATTTGCGATTCCGGTACAAGATCGTTCTTGTACCATAGCTTAAGCGCTGTAACGCCACGATGAGAAAGCATCATCATGCCGGTACGCGCCTTTTTTGTTTTAATTCTGAGAAAGGAGGATATAGTCAGTACTCTATGAATGCATACCGTAATTATGAAGTAGAATTTGATTACCCCCTTATCTTCTGGAGTATTTGCATATAGGCATTCGAGTTGATTAGATTGTCTATATGCCCCCGAGATGAATTTCAGTCTTAACTGTCGGGATAGCCGCTTAAGAAGGGCATACTATTCTTAAGGCGCATATATGGGTACGGTCCGGTTTGGAATGAAGTATGATATGTGCCGGCGGTGCTTCATTTGTTAAGTCCATTATTTTCCGAAAATCGAAGTGAAGGGATCTTTCACTTACCGGACTTTTGATGCATCGATATATAATTATAATTTTTATATATGGCAATACCGATTGAAATAAGACTATCATAAAGCAGTGAGATCACGGTAACACTAAAATTCAGGCAATTAGTCTTCGCAATAGCGATTAAGTTAGTAAAGTACGAAAAGTCTCAGCGCTCAATTTTGTAAGTATTTTTTTCATAGTCATAGAAGAGGTCCCACAGTCTCCTTTCTTCCGCTGTGGGGCCTCTTCATATGCAAAAAAACGCACCCCGAAGGGTGCGTTTTTATTATTCCATTATACCGGATGAACCTTAAGTGCCTTGTCTGCGTTTTCAGCGTCAAGATTATACTTGGCAGCCTTGCGTGCTTCAAAGAACTTGGTAGCAACCTGCTCGAAGAGAGCATAGGAAAGAACATCTTCGTCCTGCTCGATATACTGAGCGATCTCGGAGCGGAGCTTATCAAGCTCGGGCTTGAGGTCGTCTGCGGGACGGTAAGTCTTATAATCGGTGGTGCCGATGATGGACTTGCGGAATTCAGGATCGATGGGTGCGGGTGTTTCACCGTAATCGCCGCGGAGGATGCCCTTGAATTCGTTGGTGCACATCTTATATCTCTGACCGGTGAGAACGTTCATAACAGCCTGTGTACCTACGATCTGGGAGGTAGGAGTTACGAGCGGAACGTATCCTGCGTCTGCACGTACGCGCGGAACCTCTTCGAGAACCTCGTTAAGAAGCTCGGACTTGCCTGCGTTCTTAAGCTGGGAGATAAGGTTACTGTACATACCGCCGGGGATCTGGTAAAGAAGGGTATTGATGTTTACCTGGAGAACCTTGGGATCCATAAGACCGGACTTCAGGTACTTCTCACGGATGGGAGTGAAGTAGCGGTTGATCTTATCGAGCTGAGCAAGATCGAGGCCGGTATCGAACTCAGATCCTGCGAGAGTAGCAACGATTGCTTCTGTGGGGGGCTGAGAGGTACCGAGAGCCATGGGGGAAATAGCACAGTCTACGATGTCACAGCCTGCTTCAACAGCCTTGAGAACAGTCATAGAAGCGAGACCGGAGGTGTAGTGCGTGTGGAGCTGTACGGGAAGGGAGGAATTTGCCTTGATAGCCTTAACGAGCTCATATGCATCGTAGGGAAGGAGAAGACCTGCCATATCCTTGATACAGATGGAGTCAGCGCCCATTTCCTCAAGACGGCGAGCATAGTTTGCAAAATACTCGTTGTTGTGAACAGGGCTGGTGGTGTAAGAAAGAACTGCCTGAACGTGTCCGCCTTCTTTTCTCGTTGCATCGATAGCGGTCTTCAGGTTGCGGGGATCGTTAAGTGCGTCGAAGATACGGAGAATGTCGATACCGTTTGCGATAGACTTCTGAACAAAGTA
>JAZMZX010000119.1:0-7284 GCA_045586225.1 Eubacteriales bacterium | reverse complement strand
GCCATGTCGTTCTGTGAGCCAAGGAGTTGAATTACTAAGTTGTCTTCCTAAGACCGCTTGGCCTCCGACTTCCCATGAAAAGGTAATACACAACGTCGGAAAGAGGAACGAAGGTAAGCATCGTGAGTGTTGCTCCCATAGCATTCACGGTGTACATATAAAGTGCACGTCCGATAAAGGCGGCGGGAACGCTTGCGATAAGACCGATAATGGCACCCTCAAGCACGAAGGGCAGAGAGATGAACCATCCGGTGGCGCCCATATAGCGCATTACACTGATCTCGTCTTTTCTTGAATAGACCGAGAGCTTGACGGTGTTTATGATAACGAAGATGCTCACAACGAAAAGAACTGCGAGGAAGCAGATAAAGATGAACATTATTCCGCTCTTGAAGCTCGTCATCATATTGGCCAAGTCTACCTGGTCGTTTGTTTTTCTCACACCCTCTATCTGGCGAAGGTTATAGCTGATGCTCGTAACCTTTTCCGCATCGATATAGGTGATCTTGAAGCAGTCCGCAAGAGGATTATCGTCTCTGTACTCATCGTAGATATATCCGTAATCTCCGGCGTGCTCCTTCATAATGTTGAGGCCTTCGTCCGCAGTGATACGCTGAACGTTATTCACATCCACGTATTCGATGCTTTTGATCTGCTGCTCGATAGCAACGATCTCCTCCTCGGTGAGGTCGTATTCAAGGAATACGACGATCTCGTTCATAAGGCCGAGGCTGTTGAGGTTCACGTTGATGTTTACGACCAGCAAAGCAAAGCTTGCAAGGATAACGAGGCAGCTCATGAGGACCGCTATGGACGCAACGCTCATAACGCCGTTGCGGATGATCCCCTGGAATGCCTGGCCTACGAAGTAAGTGAGTCTGTAGTGCTTCATTCGTACATGCCTCCCACTCTGTCCTCCGCGATAACGCCCTTATCTATCATAACGACGCGCTGCTGATAATAATCAACGAGACTCTTTTCGTGGGTAACCACCACGACGGTCTTGCCAAGCTTATTTATCTTCACAAGCAGGTTCATTATTTCAAGGGACATTTTCGGGTCGATATTGCCCGTAGGCTCGTCGGCGATAATTATTTTGGGGTTGTTTGCAAGGGCTCTTGCAAGGGCTACTCTCTGCTGCTCACCGCCCGAAAGCTCGTTGGGGAAGCAGTTCATTTTTTCGGCAAGGCTCACCGTTTTAAGAAGTGCGGGAACGCGCTTTCTTATTTTTCTTGAGGGTGTGCCAACTGCCTGCATAGCAAAAGCCACGTTTTCGTAAACGGTCTTCTTCGGGAAGAGTCTGAAATCCTGGAATACGACGCCCAGCTTACGTCTGTAATGGGGCACCTTGAAATATGAAAGCCTTGAAAGGTCCTGGTCGTCGACGGTTATCTTACCTGAGGTGGCCTTCTCCTCGCGGAGGAGCAGCTTCATCATCGTGGATTTACCTGCGCCGCTGGCGCCTACCACGAAAACGAACTCGCCGTCCTCGATAGTGAGATTCACACCGTTAAGGGCTGTGGTGCCGTTTGAATAGGTCTTCACCACATTCTTGAATTCTATCACTTCCGAATACTCCTTTCTCTTTTGATTGGGGACGCGATCATTTGGCGTCCCTGAGGGATTTTGTCACGCATCAGAACTTGATGGGCTTGGAGGTGAGGTATCTCTTAACCATAAGTGCCACCTTGAACGTGATGGCGTGATCAAACTCGCGCAGGTCGAGACCCGTCAGCTTGCGGATCTTTTCCAGTCTGTATACGAGAGTATTTCTGTGAACAAAGAGCTTACGTGAGGTTTCGGAAACGTTCAGGTTGTTTTCGAAGAAGCTCTGGATAGTCATAAGAGTCTCGCGGTCGAGAGAATCGAGAGAGCCGTTCTTGAAGACCTCCTGCAAAAACATTTCGCAAAGAGTGGTGGGAAGCTGATAAATGAGTCGGCCGATACCGAGGTTTTCGTAGCTGTTGATATTCTTTTCGGTGTCGAACACCTTACCTACCTCAAGGGCAACCTGCGCTTCCTTATAGGAGCGTGCAAGGTCCTTGATATTGTCTACAACGGTACCTATACCGATGGATACCTTCGCAAAGAACTCGGCGGAGAGTGTATCGGAGATGGTCTTTGCAGACTTTTCGATCTCTCTGATATCGGTGCCGTGCTTGGTATCCTTAACGAGAACGATGTCGCTGTCGCCGATGTTTATAACGTAATCCTTGGATTTATCGGGGAAGAGGGAGAGCACCATATCGTAGGGTGACATCTCAGACTTGGTGGAAAATCTGATAAGGAAAACCACGCGGTTTTCATCGGTGTTGAAATGAAGCTCCTTGCTCTTGATATAAATATCGCTGGGCAGGATGTTATCAAGGATGATATTCTTGATAAAGGAGCTCTTATCGTATTTTTCGTCGTAAAGGTTCTTGATATTCGAAAGAGAAACGGAAAGGAGCATAGCGGTGCGCTCTGCAGACTTGTCCTCACCCTCAACGAACACAACGTACTCCGCCTTTGTTGCGGAGCCTACAGTGCGGTAGGTATAGCCACCGGAGGTGACGGTATCGGAAGAATAAGAAAGCTCCTCGCGGATACCCTGGCGCACTTCGCCTATTTTAACAAGCTCGCTGCACGCAATGATGGTTCCGCTTTCGTCGATCACGCCGATAACGCGGTCAACTGCATCCTTCATCTGATGAATGACTCTCTGAAACAATCTGTTAGACATATTTTCCTCCAACAAAGCATGTAAATAAGATTTTTCGCCGGCCACCCGGCAAATATGTAAACGATTTTAAGTTTCCCGGCTTCAGAATTCCGGGTTCAGCTCGCTTTCGTAAGCAACAGCCGAAAGCACGTAAAGAGGCGCTGTTTCACAGCGCAGTATGCGGCGGCCTATGCCGCAGCTCACCATTCCGGCAGAGACCGCTGCCTCCACCTCAGACGGCGAAAATCCGCCCTCAGACCCCGTCATCACGGAGACCGAGGTGCCGCGGCGGAGCTTTTCCTTCAGAACGGGATAAAGGGGCACCGTCCCCTCGCCCTCGTACAGAAAGAGCGGCAGGTCTGCCATAGCCGCGCTTTTCACGGCATCGGCAAAGCGCATGGGGTGCGCCACCTTGGGTATACGCCCACGGCCGCACTGCTTTGCAGCCTCCTCCGCAATACGCTGGCGGCGCTGAAGCTTTTTATCGGCAGAATCCTTATCTGGCTTCACAACGCAGCGCTCCGAGGAAAAAGGAACTATCTCCGAAACGCCGAGCTCCGTTGCCTTCTGGATGATAAGATCGAGCTTATCTCCTTTGGGAAGTGCCACGTAAAGCGTCACCCGGCAGGGCGGCTCTGTGAGATTTTCCTTTTCGGAAATGACCTCTGCTCTGACGGAATCGGGATGAATGTCGCAGAGCCTGCATTCATATTCAACACCGTCAGGTCCGCTGACCGTCACGGTGTCGCCCTTTGCCATTCTGAGAGAAAGGGCTATATGCCTTGCATCCTCTCCCGTAAGGGTAACGGTATCCGATTTTCCGGCGGGAGCGTCTATAAAAAACCTTGGCATACCGACTCCAATCATTCTTTGTGCATTAGTGACTACATTATACTGCAATTTGCACTATTTGTCAAAGGATATTTTGTTTAATTTTAATGAATTCTCGGTCAAAACCACCAAAAAATCAAAAACGGCGTCTCCAAATAGCGGAGAACGCCGTTTCAATGCCATTATCTGTTACTGTTTCTTCACTTTGCCGCACGCTTTACAGCGGAAGCGCACCAGCCGTTTTCGTGGAAGGTCTCGATCTCCTCGTATCCGTTTTCACGGAGCACAGACATGACCTCCTCGGCTCTCGGGTCGATGATGCCGGACACGAAAAGGATGCCGTCTTCTGCCAGAAGCTCGCCAACGTCGGGCGCCATGCGGATAATGATATCGGCAACGATATTCGCGCACACGATATCGTACTTCATGCTGCGGTCCACCTGACCCAGCAGATCGGAAACGCCGCATTCCACGTTGGAAACTCTGTTATCCTTGATATTTTCCTCAGTTACTCTGACGGCAACAGGGTCGATGTCGTATGCTCTGCAGGCCTCTGCCCCCAGCTTGGACGCTGCGATAGAGAGGATACCGCTTCCGCAGCCCACGTCCAGCACGCGGTCGCCGGGCTTTATGTACTTATCCAGAAGACCGATAACGAGTCTCGTGGTTTCGTGTGTGCCGGTACCAAACGCCATGCCCGGGTCCATAAGCACCGTGATCTCGTCTGCTTCAGCCTCGTATTTTTCCCATGCGGGAACGATGACCACGCGGCCGATCTTGATGGGATGATAGTACTGCTTCCAGTTTTCCGCCCAGTCCTCCTCGGAAAGACCAACGGTTTCAAGGTCGACCGGGAGTCCGAGAGCAGCGAAGCGCTCCTTCAGGAAGGAAACGTATTCCGCAATGGGCTTCATATCGGGCACGTATATAGAGACCGACACCTTGGTTCTGTCTGCCGTGAGCACAGCCTCGTCGATAAGGTCGCCGTAAACGCCGTCCAGAATGAGCTCGTCAAGATCGGAATAGTCCTCGATCTGAAGTCCGTTATCAAGCATGCTCATAACGGCAGAGATATCGTCAAGCAGCTCACGCGCACCCGTTGCGCGCAGTTGTGTCCATCCGTTTGCCATATATAATGTCCTCCGTTTTATCTGTCTTTATCGAACAAACGGAAGAACTTTTTCCGCTTTGCATAGTTCGATTCGCCGCAGCTTTCGGCAAATTCCATCAGCTGCTTTTTCTGATTCGCCGTGAGATTCTTGGGCACCTCTATGGAAACCGTAAACCGAAGGTCTCCCTTGCGTGAGGGATAGTTCACGTTCTGTATGCCCTTGCCGCGAAGGGTGAACATGGTTCCCGTTTCGGTGCCTTCGGGCATATTGTATTCAACGGGTCCCTCAAGGGTGGGCACCTTGATGGTACCGCCGAGGGTAGCCTCGGTGAAGGTCACGGGCACGTCGCAGTAGATATCGTAGCCGTCGCGCTCGAAGATCTTGTGCGCCTTCACGCCCACGGTTATGATGAGGTCGCCTGCGGGGCCGCCGTTTCTGCCGGCATCGCCCTCGCCGCGAAGCGCTATTCTCTGTCCGTCGTCAATGCCTGCGGGGATGGAGACCTCGATCTTGCGGGTTATCTTGATATAGCCCGTACCGCGGCAGTTGCCGCAGGGGTTCTTGATTATCTTACCGGTTCCGCGGCAGCTGTCGCAGGCGCGCTGTGTCTGCATCATGCCGAAGGGGGTACGCTGAGTGGACGTTACCTGTCCCGAGCCGTGACAGGTGGGGCAGGTCTCGGGGTGCGTGCCCTTCTCCGCGCCGGTGCCGTCACAGTCGGAGCACTTGATGATGCGTCCGTAGCTGATCTCGCGCTTGCAGCCGAAGGCTGCGTCCTCGAAGCTGATAAGTATGGTATGCGAAACGTCTCCGCCTCTGGTGGGGGCGTTTCTGCGTCTTTCGGAGGAGCCGCCGAAGCCGCCGCCGAAGCCGCCAAAGCCGCCGCCGAAGATGCTTGAGAAAATATCGCCGAAATCAAAATCCGACGCTGTGAAGCCGGTGCCGCCTCTGGAGGGGTCGAAGGCATCGTGACCGAACTGGTCGTATTTCTGGCGCTTGTCCGCGTCGGAAAGCACCGCGTAGGCCTCGTTCACCTCTTTGAACTTTACCTCCGCCTCGGCATCGCCCGGATTCATATCGGGGTGATACTTCTTTGCAAGGCCGCGATACGCCTTTTTTATCTCACTTTCCCCTGCGTCCTTCGAAACGCCGAGGACCTCGTAATAATCGCGTTTTTCTGCCATTACAGTCTCCTATGCCGCCTTTTGAAGGCGGCTCAATACGCGCAACAGCGGGAGCCCTCAAAAGAGAGCTTCCGCCTTGCGTTTGATGATCTTTCGTTAATTATTTATCGGTCTTGTCTTCGAAATCGGCATTGTAATAGGTGCCGTCGTTGCCCTGACCTGCGCCGGGATCGTAGCCCTGACCTGCGCCGCCGTTAGCAGCCTGCTCCTGTGCGTAGAGCTTCTCTGCGAGAGGATAGAAGGACTTCTGGAGAGCCTCGGTGTCTGCCTTGATGGCAGCCTCGTCGTCGGTGTTCACGGTGCTGCGAAGCTTTTCGATTGCTGCGCGTACGGGAGCCTTTTCATCCTCGGTGACCTTATCGCCAAGATCGGAAAGGGACTTTTCGCACTGGAAGATCATGTTTTCAGCCATATTCTTGGCATCAACGAGATCCTTCTTCTTCTTGTCTTCTTCAGCATAGCGCTCTGCGTCGCGAACTGCGCGGTCGATATCCTCCTGAGACATATTGGTGGAGGAGGTGATGGTGATATGCTGCTCGCGGCCGGTGCCCTTATCGGTTGCCGTTACGTTTACGATGCCGTTTGCGTCGATATCGAAGGTTACCTCGATCTGAGGAACTCCGCGGGGTGCTGCGGGGATGCCATCCAGCATGAACTTGCCGAGAGTGGTGTTGTCGTATGCCATGCTGCGCTCGCCCTGAAGAACGTGGATCTCAACGGAGGTCTGTCCGTCTGCAGCGGTGGAGTAGATCTGGCTCTTCTTTACGGGGATGGTGGTATTTCTGTCGATGATCTTATTGAACACGTGACCCATGGTCTCGATACCGAGAGAAAGGGGAGTTACGTCCAGAAAGAGAAGGTCCTTAACGTCGCCGCCGAGAACGCCGCCCTGAATAGCAGCGCCGAGAGCAACGCATTCATCGGGGTTGATTCCCTTGAAGGGCTCCTTGCCGGTAAAGTTCTTGATAGCTTCCTGAACTGCGGGGATTCTGGTGGAGCCGCCTACGAGAAGCACCTTATCGATATTGGAGGGCTGAAGTCCTGCGTCGGAGAGAGCCTGACGTGTGGGACCCATGGTCTTATCGACCAGGTCTGCGGTGAGCTCGTTGAACTTAGCGCGGGTGAGAGTGCCGTCGAAGTGCTTGGGGCCCGTTGCATCTGCGGTGATGAAGGGGAGATTGATGCTGGTGGAAAGGGTGCCGGAAAGCTCGATCTTTGCCTTTTCAGCAGCTTCCTTAAGACGCTGAAGAGCCATCTTGTCACGGCGAAGGTCAATACCTGCATTTTCCTTCATAAATTCGGTTGCTATCCAGTCGATAACTCTCTGGTCAAAGTCGTCACCGCCGAGCTTGTTGTTACCTGCGGTTGCAAGAACCTCAAATACACCGTCGCTGATCTCAAGAAGAGATACGTCAAACGTACCGCCACCGAGGTCGAATATCATTATCTTCTGCTC
>JAZMZX010000118.1:0-21882 GCA_045586225.1 Eubacteriales bacterium | reverse complement strand
CTTTGAAAGAATACGACGAAAATTCTTTCGACTTCACGCTCATAGTCAAATACGGCGAACTTCTCGCTAAAGCAGAAGAAATGAACGAGGCATTTGAGGAATGGGACGAAGAAGATATGAATGATGCAGAATTGAAGTATTATTTGGAAGTTAACAATCGCGTATCACAGAAATTGCTCGAAATAGCTGGATAAACGACAAAAACAGCGGACGCAAGTCCGCTGTTTTTTTATTTTCACTTTCCTATACCGATCGCCCTGTCGATGATGGCGTTGGCGGCTTCCTGCTTCGTCATAAGGGGAAGCTCCTCGGCGCCGTCCTTCGTGATCACGGTGATGACGTTTGTGTCAACGCCGAAGCCCGCGCCCTCCTGACGGAGCGAGTTTGCGCAGATCATATCAACGTTTTTCTTTTCAAGCTTAGCCGCGCTGTTTTCAAGCACGTTGTCAGTTTCCATTGAAAAGCCGCAGATCACCTGACCCTCGCGGCGGTTTTCGCCGAGATACTTGAGAATATCCTTCGTAGGCGTCAAATACATATTCATATCTGCGCCCTTTTTCTTCATTTTATAGTCGCAATAGTCGGCTGGGGTGTAGTCCGCAACTGCCGCTGCCTTGAAAACGTAGTCCGCCTCGGGGGCGCTCGCTGTCACAGCCTCAAACATATCGGCGGCGCTTTGCACGTTCACCACCTTCACGAAGGGAGGAGGCGCGATGGCGGTGGGACCCGAAACGAGGGTCACGTCGGCGCCGCGCATTGCCGCCATTTTTGCGATGGCATAGCCCATTTTGCCAGTGGAATGGTTCGTGATAAAGCGAACGGGATCGAGGGACTCTCTCGTGGGGCCTGCGGTGACGAGGACTCTCTTGCCCTCAAGGTCGTGGGTGTGAGCCGCGCGGAGCACGTGCTCCAGGAGCAGGTCGGGGTCGGGGAGCTTCCCCTTGCCAACGGCTCCGCAGGCAAGCCTGCCGCTGTCGGGCTCGATGACCTCCCAGCCATAGCGGCGGAGGGTGTCGAGATTATTCTGTGTGACGGGGTTTTCATACATTGCCGTGTTCATGGCAGGTGCCACCAGCTTCGGGCACTTGCAGGCAAGGACTGTGGTGGTGAGCATATCGTCTGCGATACCGTGTGCGAGCTTTGCGCATACGTTTGCCGTTGCCGGAGCAATAATAACCACGTCTGCTCTCGTTGCAAGGGAGATGTGCTCCACCTGGTGGGTGAAGTTTCTGTCGAAGGTATCCGTTATGGTACGGTTGCCCGTCAGCTCCTCGAAGGTGAGGGGCGTGATGAACTCACGTGCATTTTTGGTCATTATCACCTCAACGTGTGCGTGCTGCTTCACGAGGGCGGAGGCAAGATACGCCGCCTTATAGGCTGCGATGCCGCCGGTGACGCCGAGGATGACGGTTTTATTCTTAAGCATAATGATATTTCCTTTCCGCTGAGGTCCCCTTTGAACTCTCAGCCGAAATCTCCGCCGGGTACGGCGGCACAAATTGCGTTTCGTTAAGATATGATTTATTATATATGTAATTTTCAAATATGTAAAGGGCATAAATCCGAACTGTTTCGTTGCAAATTGCATATTGCACGGGGTGGGATTTTCTGCTATAATTTTTCTCGTAAAATTGCGCTGTATCCCTTTCGGGAACGGCAGCAGGAGGAACTGAATATGAAAAGCACTAAAAACGACACGAAAAGAATGGTGACCCTCGCCATGCTCTCGGGTCTTCTCATCGTTATGGGAATGACGGGAATAGGATTTATCCCGCTGCCCGTGATCAAGGCCACCACCATGCACATACCCGTTATACTGGGCGCGATACTGCTCGGCCCTGCCGCAGGCGCCGTTCTCGGCGGCGTGTTCGGGCTCTGCTCCATCTACGCAAACACCACCGCACCGGGACTTCTCTCCTTCGCATTCTCTCCTTTCATGAGTAACGAAGGCTTCGCTGGAGTTATCAAATCCCTTTGGATCGCCCTCGGCTGCAGGATCCTTCTGGGTGTTATTGCAGGCTGGCTCTGGAAGCTTCTGAAGAAGGCAAACCTCGGCGACGTATATGCGCTCCCCATCTCGGCGGCTGCTGCCACCGTGTGTCACACGCTCCTCGTTATGGGAAGCATCTTCGTTCTTCTGGCCGACCAGTACGCGGCAGCTAAGGACGTGGCTCTTTCCGCCGTGTTCGGTCTCATAATGGCCACCGTTGCCACCTCAGGCATACCCGAGGCTATCGCCGCGGCTATACTCGTGACCGTTATCGGCAAGGCTCTCATTGAGCTTACCGCACGGAAAACGAAGACCATCTGACGAAAAAGAGGAACCGAAATGCTTCTTGCTATAGATATAGGAAACACCAACATCGTTATCGGCTGTCTTCATGACGACAGCATACACTTCAAGGCCAGGATCGCCACAGACCGCACACGCACCTCCGACCAGTACGGCGTTGAGATAAAGAATATGCTCGAGGCTTACGGCGTGAAGAAGGACGACATCACCGACTGCATCATCTCCTCCGTTGTGCCTCCGGTATTCAACTCGGTGCGCACAGGCGTGTGGAAGGTCATCGGCAAAGAGCCGCTCGTTGTGGGTCCCGGCGTGAAAACGGGGCTGAACATCCACGTTGACGTGCCCTCTCAGGTGGGCGCAGACAGAATAGTCACCGCCGTTGCGGCGCTTTCCGAGCATAAGGCGCCCCTCATCATCCTGGACATGGGCACCGCCACCACCATCGACGTTGTGGAGCCCGAAAACATTTACATGGGCGGCGTTATCACCCCCGGCGTTATGATATCCCTTGACGCACTCACAGGCCGCGCGGCTCAGCTTCCCGGCATCAGCCTTGATAAGCCCGCAAACGTTATCGGCAAAAACACCGTGGACTGCATGAGAAGCGGAATGATGTACGGCACCGCCGCTATGATCGACGGCCTCATCGAACGCATCGAGGAGGAGCTCGGTCATCCCTCCACCGTTGTGGCAACGGGCGGAATGGCGCAGTTTATCTCACCGCTCTGCAAGCATGAGATCATTCTCGACAAGAACCTTCTTCTGAAGGGACTTAACATTATTTATAAGAAAAACAGAGGGTGATCCACACCCTTCGGCCTTCCGCGCCCTTTTCGGCGCGGAAGGCTTTATATTATCACAAAATATACCGTACAAAGCCGAAAGGGGAACACAAAAATGAAAGAAACCGTACTGAAGATCAAGGTGAACGTTACCGGCACCGAAACGCTTGCCGGCAAGGATGCATACGTGAATATGGTGAGCTTTGGCGGAGACGCCTCATCCCCCTATTTCGAGGGCACGGTGTGCCCCGGCGGAGTTGACGTACAGATGTCGCAAAATGGCTCTCCCGTCTCCCTTTCCGCAAGATACATGCTCAGCGGCAAGGATGCCTGCGGCAAGGACTGCCGCATCTATATCGAAAACGAAGGAGAGGCAGGCAAGAGCACCACTTCCCCCCGCATCGTCACCTCAAGCGAAGCCCTTTCGTGGCTGGGCGGTGCCGACCTTGAGGGTACCCTTTCCACAGAGGAAGGCGGACTTACGGTGACGGTGGACGAGGTATTCTCCGGCTTTGACCTTTACGAGCACACCTTCGAGGCAAAGGGCAAGCGCATTTACGGGGAAATATACCGCCCCCGCAAGGAAGGCAGGCTCCCTCTCGTTATCGCCTCCCACGGTTACGGCGGCTGCAGCCTTCACATGCGCGCCGAGCTTGAAAAGATCGCAAAAAGAGGCGTTGCCGTTTATGCCTACGATTTCTGCGGCGGCGGCAATTTCTCGAAAAGCTCCGGCGAGACCACGGAAATGTCCATCAAAACGGAGATCGAGGACCTTTCCCTCGTTATAGAGGAGGCGCTGAGCCTTGACTTTATCGACACCGACCGAGTTTATCTTTACGGCGCAAGCCAGGGCGGCTTCGTTTCGGGTCTGACTGCTCCCGCCTACAAGGACAAGCTCCGCGGTCTATTCCTCATTTTCCCCGCCTTCTGCATTCCCGACCACTGGGCGGAGGCAAAGGCGAAAAACGACCGTGATGTTATCGAATTCTGGGGCGTGAAGCTTGGCAGAAAATTTGTGGAGGAGCTCCCCGACTACGACGTTTTCGCCCGGGCGGCGGAATACGAGGGCCGGGTCTTCATCTTCAACGGCGACGTTGACGGCATCGTTACCCTGGATTATGCGGAAAGGCTCCGCGACTCATACAAAAACGCCGTCCTCACCGTTTTCCCCGGTCAGGGACACGGCTTCGCCCACCACTTCCAGCACATCGTGGCAGGAAGCATCGCAAAAACAGTCCTTAACTGAAAAAGATCCCCCGAAGCCTGAGCTTCGGGGGATCTTCTATTATTTTGCTGCTTTTGATATTGCGATCATATCGATGTCGGGAGCGTAGTACGTGGGGTTAGAGAAGGTGATGGTGTTCTCGCCTGCCGCAAGCTCGATCTCTATCTCAGCCGCTGCGGGACGGGCATAGTCGCCGCTGTTGAGCTTCGTCATGGTGATCGGCTCACCGCCGTTTACGGAAAGACGGACAACGCGGTTTTCGCCTGAGCAATAGTAAAGCACGAGGGTATAGGTGCCTGCCTCTTCAACGGTGACTCCGTTGAAGGTGAGGGTGTTGCCTGCGCCATTGCCAATGTAGCCCACCTTTGCAGAGCCCGAGCAGAATGCGGAGCTTGCGATAACAGCCGCGCCCTTGAGGGTATTCTTCGACGACTCAGCCTCGTAGTAGGTGTATGCATCGCGGTCGATAGCGCCGCTCACGGCGGTGTCTATCTCTTCCTTCGTGATGAGCACGGCAACGCCGCCTGCGTCAAGGAGAGAAAATTCAAGTGTGTCGGCGGCGGTCACAGTTCTTTCCTCTATAACGAGACCGGAGCCGTCCTCCGCGTCGCGGTAGATATAGGCGTTATATTCGCCCTCGCCCAAAAATGCGAGGCTTGCGGTGGCAGCTCTTGTCTCCACCGTCATTGCGCCAAGATACCAGCGGGCTCCGCTGCGCCTTGCAACGGTAATATATTCACCGGGCTCCGCCTCAAGAAGGTCTGTTTCGTCCCACTGAACGGAGAGATTGTTGAGGAAGGAGAGTCCGTTATATAGCTTATAGGAGGAAGCCGCATATGCCAGGTGCTGAAGACCCGACTCATATACCACCGTCATTGCAAGGCCGAAGCCGTGGGTGGATTCGTTGCTTCCCACCTTCGTTGCAACGGGGGTGTAGTCCATGGAGCCCAGAATATTTCTGGTGAAGGGGAAGATAAGGCAGCTTTCAACTGTGGGAAGTGCGCTCCACTTGTGGTTTTCCTCACCGAGGACTGCCTCTGTTGTGAGAATATTGGGGTACGTTCTCGATTCGCCCGCAGGGTGAACACAGCCGTGGTAGAGCACCATCAGCCTGTTTTCAGCCGCGCATATGGCGGTGTTCTCCATCACGTTGAGAACGGGTATGTCGTCGCTTTCGAAATAGTCTGTCTTGATGCCGACGACACCGGCCTCAGCCCAGGATTTAAAGAGCTTTTCCATATTGGACTGATTTTTCAGGTCGCGGTAGTTGACCCACACGAAGATGCCCACGCCCTTGTTTTCTGCGTATTCGCAAAGCTGAGGCAGGCGGCTTTCAAATGCGCGCCAATATGCATCCAGGCAAACGTATTCCCAGCCGTTTTCTGCGGCAAAGTCTATATATTCAACGTGCTTATTGTAGTTGGACTGCTCGCCCTCCTCTGCCCACCAGCTCCATGCAACTCTGCCGGGCTTGATATAGTCCGTGTCGGCAAAGAGCTCAGGGTCAGCCTCGGGGTTAAGGTCCATAACTATAGTGCTTTCGGTGAACGTCTCAAGATCGTCTGCAATGATGAGGGTGCGCCAGGGGGTGGCAAAGCCGTTTCTCGTTTTCACCTTGGTGATGTCGATGTGACCGGGGCGGTCAAGCTCGCCCGTTGCCTCTTTTGCAGGGTCTCTTGCGAGACCGAATTCGAAGCGGAGGGTGGCGGCGCCGCTTTCCGTTTTAAGCGCGCTTGAAACGTAGTCGCCGTTATTGTTGAAGATACCCGATTCGGTGACGAGCATCCAGTATTCGCCGGTGCCAAAGAGCATGGGGGTGGAAAGCTTCGCCGTGACGGATTCAAGCTGGCTGTAATTGCGCTTCACGAATTCCGCCTCGTAGGTGCCGTTTATAACGTGAGACCAGGAGCGGGATGCGGCAGCAGGCACAATCTCGGTAAGCTCCTTCGTAACGGTTACGGTGTCGCCGTCACCCACTTTCACGTTTTCATATTTATAGGCAACGCCGTCGTCGAATACGCGGATCACGAAATCGAAGGAGCCCGCCTCGCCCTCAAGTGTGAAGCGAAGCTCGTTATATTCGTTTTCTGCCGTTGCGTTCATGCCCGTGATAAGGTCATAGGTCTCCTTGAAGTACGCGGTCTCAACGGAGCCTTCCGCAAGCCTGAGAAGCTCGGCGAGGTTGCCCTCCTTTGTCTCAAAGCCAATGCGGGAGCTGTTCACGATGACCTTTTCGCCTGCCGAAACGGAATAGTAAAATCTCTTGGCATCGTCCTGACGGACGGCAACGGTGAGCTTTCCGTCGGGGGACGATACGGTAAGTCCGTCCACAGCCTCGAGAGGCGTTTTGCCGAGATAGCTTTCAAGGTCGGCAAGGGTATCCTCCTCCTCGCCCGAGGCGTCGATATTGTCGCCGTTGAAATCCCATCTGTATTCCGCGTAATTGCGGAGCACGGTGTCGGGATCCAGCGCCTTCATATAAACTCTCACGTCGCCCACCTTGCCCACGAAATTGGGTGTGTCGGCGTATACGGAATTGCCGATGGAGGTGTTCACGTATTTTGAAAGGATGTGCTCGCCGCCCGTATAGTCTCCGAAGAGGTATTCAAGCGAAGAATCCAGCTTGCCGCCGATGGTGGAATCCATCTTCAGGCTCTGCTCCTCGCCGTTTACGTAAATATGGAGCTCATCCTTGGAAACGGAGATGATGACCTCGCTCCATTCCCCTGCGGTGACGCCCTTCGTCTTTGCCGCATAGCGGGTCTTGTGTCCCTTGGGCTCGGCATATGCCTTATCGTCGCCGGCGCCGCCGTTATTATAGGTGGCAATGGCGTTATAAACGCCGTTGATCGTTCTGCCGCCAACGAAAACGCGGAGGCTTCCGCCAACGGTGAGGGAGATCTCGGGTGCGTCGTACCAGGCGGTATCGCCCATGTGGTAGCCGCACAGATTCGTGTGGAACATATTCGCCGTTTTTTCGGAACTCTTATCGGGATTCACCCAGAATCTCACGGTGAAGCCCTCGACAGCCTTTTCCCAGATATCGCCGGGAAGCTTCAGGTATCCGTCGCCCTTCTCAATGGAAAGCACGTTTTTGCCAAGCTCCTCGTCGTAAACGAGAGACGCGCCGCTGTTATAAAGGGTGGCCTTGCCCTGAGAGGTGCCTGTGCTCAGCACGGAAACTCCGTCCCACTCGTCGATATCGGGAAGCTCAACGAGGGTGAATTCCTCCTCGATCACTTCTCCCGCATCGCCGCTGCCGGTCTCGGCGTCTGTCTCGGTGTCGGTTTCCGTGTCGGTGCTGCCTTCCGTGTCGGTGTCGGAAACTGTGCCTGACCCGGTGCCGTCGGTGTCGGCTCCGCCGTCGCCGCCGCAGGCAGCGAGGGACGCCAGCATTGCCAACGCCAGAAGAAATGACACCGCTCTTTTAGAAAGCTTGCTTTTGTTCATTATAAGCGCTCCTTATAAGGTATTTGTGTTTTACATACAGTATTATATCGTAATAGCATTCAAATTTCAACAAGCAGCGCAGAGGTATCACCTCTCTTTGCAGATTTCGGTGATTTTTTGCAAGGGCAAAAAAATTTTCCGAGGCTTTTGCGAAATATTTTGAAACTGTTTCTTTACAAACGTGCCGCCGCCATGATATAATCAAGGTGAAAAAAGAAGCTTTTGCTGACGCGGAAGGCTTTAAGCCTGACGGGGAAGGGATGCAGTATAACCGCCGCCGAGCCGTTTTGGGCCCGGGGTCTTGTTTGCTCCCTTTCGGGAGCTTTTTTGTTTATTCGAAAGGACTCTATCGTATATGGAAAACCGCATCGCTCTGCTCGGCATCGTGGTGGAAGACCCCGATTCCGTGGAGCCCTTAAATAAGCTTTTGCACGAATATAAGGACCACATCGTCGGACGCATGGGCATTCCTCACCGCGAGCGCGGCATCAGCCTTATCAGCGTCGTTATCGATGCGCCTGCCGACGTTATCAGCTCCCTTTCGGGCCGCGCGGGAATGCTCCGCGGCGTGACGGCAAAGGCTCTTTACTCTAAAATGCCGGAGAAAAAAGCGTGAAAGAACTGATATATAAGCTTTTTCGGGAGCACACGCTCACGGAGGACGAGTTCGTTTCCCTAATAAGCTGCCGCGACAAAGACGTGACAGAGGAGCTTTTCCGCTTGGCACGTCAGGTGCGCGAGGCTCATTACGGGCGGGAGGTTTACGTGCGCGGGCTCATCGAATTCACCAATTACTGCCGATGTGACTGCCTGTACTGCGGCATCCGCCGCTCAAACAGAAACGCGGAGCGATACCGCCTCACAGAGGAGGAGATAATGGAGTGCTGCCGCGAGGGCTACGCTCTCGGCTACCGCACCTTCGTTTTGCAGGGAGGCGAGGACATGCACTTCACTCCCGAAAGGATCGCCGCCATCGTTTCCGGCATCAAATCGGAATTTCCCGATGCCGCCGTCACCCTCTCCTTCGGAGAGCACGGGCGGTCATCATACGAGCTTTGGAAAAAGGCGGGCGCCGACAGATACCTCCTCCGCCACGAAACTGCGGACGAAGACCATTTCTCACGTCTTCATCCCCCGTCGCAGACTCTTGACAAAAGGCTCCGCTGTCTTTACGACTTAAAGAGCCTCGGATATCAGGTGGGCTGCGGCTTTATGGTGGGCTCGCCCACACAGACCGTCCGCTGCCTTGCAAAGGACCTTCGCTTTATTGCGGAATTCGGTCCCGACATGGTGGGCATCGGTCCCTTCATACCCCATAAGGATACCCCCTTCGGCGGTGAGCCGCGGGGAGACCTTGACCTTACCCTCCGCCTTCTGGCAATGGTGAGGCTCATTTCTCCCGACGTGCTCCTTCCCGCCACCACTGCCCTTGCCTCCATCCACCCGGAGGGACGGGAGCTGGGCATTCTCGCAGGAGCAAACGTGTGCATGCCGAATCTTTCCCCCGGAGACGTGCGCGCGAAATATTCACTCTACGACGGAAAGCTCCATTCCGGCAGCGAGGCGGCCGCTTCCCGCCGCGAGCTCGAAGCACGAATGGAAAAGATCGGCTACCGCGTGGTCACCGCCCGCGGAGACCGAAAAGGAAAATACACCGAAAACGTTAAATGAGAAAGGAGATCTTCAAAATGTATAAGTACGATCCCGCATCAAGAGAAGCAGAAGAATTCATAAACCACGAGGAGATAGAGGCCACCCTTGCCTACGCCGATGCTCACAAGACTGACGCCGCCCTCATCGATTCCATCATCGCAAAGGCGAAGGAAAGAAAGGGACTTTCCCACAGAGAGGCATCCGTGCTTCTCGCCTGCGAGCTTGAGGACAAGAATCAGGAGGTCTATGCTCTCGCCAAGGCGATAAAGCAGGAATTTTACGGCAACCGCATCGTTATGTTTGCGCCCCTTTACCTTTCAAACTACTGCGTGAACGGCTGTCTTTACTGCCCTTATCACATGAAGAACAAAAATATTGCCCGCAAGAAGCTCTCTCAGGAGGAGATCCGCCGCGAGGTCATCGCTCTTCAGGACATGGGTCACAAGCGCCTGGCACTCGAAACGGGCGAGCATCCCGTTGAATCTCCCATCGAGTACGTGCTCGAATCCATCAAGACCATCTATTCCATCAAGCACAAAAATGGTGCCATCCGCCGCGTGAACGTGAATATCGCCGCCACCACCGTTGAAAACTACAAAAAGCTCAAGGATGCCGGCATAGGCACCTACATCCTCTTCCAGGAGACCTACCACAAGGAGACCTACGAAAAGCTCCATCCCACGGGTCCCAAGAGCAACTACAAATACCACACCGAGGCTCACGACAGAGCCATGGAGGGCGGCATCGACGACGTAGGCCTCGGCGTTCTCTTCGGCCTTGAGCTGTACCGCTACGAATTTGCGGGCCTCCTTATGCACGCGGAGCACCTTGAAGCCACCTTCGGCGTCGGTCCTCACACCATAAGCGTGCCCAGGATCTGCCCTGCCGACGACATCGACCCCGGCGAATTCGATAACGGCATCTCCGACGACGTTTTCGCAAAGATCGTTGCCTGCATCCGCGTTGCCGTTCCCTACACGGGAATGATCATCTCCACCCGCGAATCTCCGAAGGTACGCGAGCGCGTGCTCAATCTGGGCGTTTCCCAGATCTCCGGCGGCTCCCGCACCAGCGTAGGCGGCTACGCAGAGCCCGAGCCCGAGGAGGAAAACTCCGCGCAGTTTGATCTTTCCGACCGCCGCACCCTCGACGAGGTGGTAAAATGGCTGATGGAACTTGACCATCTGCCCTCCTTCTGCACAGCCTGCTACCGCGAGGGACGCACCGGCGACCGCTTCATGTCCCTTTGCAAGTCCGGCCAGATAGGCAACTGCTGCCTTCCCAACGCGCTTATGACGCTGAAGGAATACCTCATGGACTACGCCGCACCCGAAACCAGAAGGATAGGCGAGGAGCTTATCGCACGTCAGATGGAGGATATCCCCCACGACAAGGTGCGCGGCATCGTGAAGGAGCGCCTCGACATGATCGCAAACGGCGAGCGCGACTTCCGCTTCTGATCTCACCGCGAAAGGCCAATACCTATGAGCACACTTAATCAGACACCCTCGGGCGAGCGCGTCCACGTTGCCTTTTTCGGCAAGCGCAACGTGGGCAAATCGAGCCTTGTGAACGCATTCACGGACCAGGACCTCGCCATCGTTTCGTCCGTTAAGGGCACCACCACCGACCCGGTATATAAGGCAATGGAGCTTTTGCCGCTGGGTCCCGTTATGATAATCGACACCCCCGGCATCGACGACGAGGGCGATCTGGGTCTTCTCCGCGTGAAGAAGACCCGCGCCGTGCTGAACAAGTGCGACGTTGCCATTATCGTTACCGACGGCACCCGTCCCCTTGACGGGGAGGAGGAAGCCCTCATTTCCGCCGTGAAGGAAAAGGGCATCCCCTACGTTATCGTTAAAAACAAGGCGGACCTTCTGCCCTCCGTCCCCGAGGCGGACGGAAGCGCTATCTGGGTCAGCGCCGAAAAGAAGATAAACATCGTCCCCCTTCGGGAAAAGGTGGCGAGCCTCACCGCCACCGAGGAGGCGAAGCGCCGCATCGTGGGCGACCTGCTCTCTCCCGCTGATACTGTGGTCCTGGTGGTCCCCATCGACAAGGCGGCGCCCAAGGGAAGGCTCATCCTTCCCCAGCAGCAGACCATCCGCGACGTTCTCGATTCGGGAGCCTCCGCCCTCATCTGCCGCGACAGCGAGCTCACCGCCACCCTCGGCAAGCTCTCATCACCGCCCCGTATGGTCATCACGGACAGTCAGGTCTTCGGCAAGGTGAAGAGCCTTGTGCCCAATGACGTGGAGCTTACCTCCTTTTCCATCCTTATGGCGCGCTACAAGGGCGACCTTGCCCTTGCCGTGGAAGGCGCCACCGCCCTTGACGGCATCCGCAGCGGCGACCGCATCCTCATTGCGGAAGGCTGCACTCACCACCGTCAGTGCGAGGACATCGGCACCGTGAAGCTACCCGCGTGGATAAGAAAGCACACGGGAGCGGAGCCCGAATTCATCTTCACCTCCGGCGGTGAATTCCCCGAGGACCTCGACAGCTTCAAGCTGGTGGTCCACTGCGGCGGATGCATGCTCAACGAGCGGGAAATGCGCTACCGCCTGCGCTCCTGCCGCGACCGCGGCATCCCCGTGACCAACTACGGCATCCTCATCGCATACATGAACGGCATCCTCCCCCGCACCGTGGAGCCCTTTGCCGAAATAGCGGCGCTGCTGAAAAAATAAACGAAAAAAGCACCCGAAACGAAGCCTTCCGGCTTCCTTTCGGGTGTTATTTTTTAATATTCGTCGAGAACGACTCTTACGGACTCGATGCCGTAGTAGCGGAAGGCGGCCACAGCCTCGCGGCTGATGCGCTCGCCGGAGATAAGTATGGGCACCGCAGGCGGGCAGGACACGTTTGCCGCCGCAAGCACACGTCCCTCGGATTCGTCCACGGGCACGGTGACGAAGGGGGCAAGCAATGCGTCGCGCAGGGAGAGCACTCTCTCGCCGCGGGGCAAAACGGGCGGTGCGCTCACTATCGCCGCCTTTTTCGGCAGCGCAAGAAGGGTGCGCCCTATTCTCTCCAAGGCTTCCTCCCCAAGCTCGGGGGTCAGCATCATCGTAACGTGGTCGGGGTCGGAAAACTCCGCCACAATGTTTTCCTTTTCAAGGTAACGTGCCGCGTCGGAGCCTTTGTAGCCGTATGCTCCCGTGGCAAGGGTCAGCTTCAGCGGCTCGTCGCCAACGGAAACGTAGCCGGCGGCGGAAAGCTTCGCCTTCAGCGAAAGCACCGACTCCGCAAAAGCTGCAAGGCGCTCCTTATAGCCGCAGGAAAGGTATTCGTTTGCGCGGTCAAGGGAGCACATGGTCAGGTACGAGGGGGAGGTGGAGGCAAAGGTATCCATTGCAGCCTCTGCCCAAAGGGAAAACTCCCGCGGTGCCGTCTTCGATATGTGAAGATAAGCGCCTCCCGTCAGCACGGGGAGGGTCTTGTGGGCGGAATCGGAGCACATATCGGCACCGAGAGTGATGGGATGGCGGTCGCGGGGCAAAAACTTAAGGTAGGCGCCGTGGGCATTGTCCACCAAAAGGGGCACTTCATATTTGCGGCACACCGCCGAAAGAGCGCCCACATCGAGGCAGTTGCCAAGGTAGTCGGGGGAGGTGACGTACACCGCCGCCGGCTTCAAGGATGCCGCGGCCAGCTTTTTCTCCAGATCCTCCGCCGTTATGCTGCAGGAAACGAGCCCCGGAGAATCGGGATATATAAAGTCAACGTCAAAATCGAGAAGTGCCGCTGCGGAAAGGAAGGTCTTGTGGGCATTTCTGCCGGCGACCACAAGTGGGCGCGCGCCTCCGTGAAGCTTTCGGTGGCGCATCACCGCAAGGCAAAGCATGCCTCTTATGGCGAGGGATGAGCCTTCCGTGGAATACACCGTTTTCCCGGTGCCGAAAAGCTCGCCCGCGATATCCTCGCTTTCCTTTATGATCCCCTTCGGGGAATAGAGCACGTCGGCGCCGTCTACTTCCGTTATGTCGGCGGCCTCCGCCCCTCCCATGCCCTTATGACCGGGCATATGCAGGCGCAGCGGAGCTTTTTCGCCGTATCCGCGGACAAAATCTGCGATCGGGGTCAGGCTTTTCATTCCTCTTCGTCCAGCTTCTTTGCCGCCTCAAGCATAATGGCGCATTCCATGCGCTTGCGGAAAAGCTCGCATCCGTATTCGTATATGCCGGTGATGGCGCCCGTTGCGTGGTATGCGTTTGCGGCGCAGCCGCCGGAGCAATAAAGCCTTGCCCAGCAGTCTCTGCATTCGGGACGGGAATAAACGTTGCAGGCGAGGAATTCATTCTGCACAGCCTTGTTGTCAACGCCGTCGAACACGTTTCCAAGCTTCCACTTTTCGTCGCCCACGAACTGATGGCAGGGATAAAGGTCGCCCCAGGGGGTAACGGCCATATATTCGGTGCCGGAGCCGCAGCCCGACACGCGCTTATAGATGCAGGGGCCGCCCTCAAGGTCGATCATATAGTGGTAGAAGGTGAAGGGTCTGCCCTCGCGGTGGCGCTGCAGCATCAGCTCCGCAAGCTTCTCATACTGCTCCATAACGATGGGCTTATCCTCCTCCGTCAGCGCGGAGGGGTCGCCGGGGGCGCACACCACGGGCTCCATTGAAAGCTCCGTGAAGCCAAGCTCCAGCATTGTTTCTATATCCTTCAGAAAATCGGGGTTGGCATGGGTGAAGGTGCCGCGCATATAGTAGTCCTTGCCGCCGCGCGCCTCCACAAGACGCTGAAATTTGGGAACGATCCTTTCCCAGCTTCCGCGGCCTGCGTAATCCACGCGATAGCGGTCGTGTATCTCTTTCCTTCCGTCGAGAGAAAGCACAACGTTGCTCATCTCGCGGTTGCAGAAGTCGATCACGTCGTCGTCCACGAGAATGCCGTTTGTGGTCAGCGTGAAGCGGAAATTCTTGCCGCACTCCTTCTCTCTCGTGCGTGCGTATGCAACCAGCTCCTTCACAACGTCAAGATTCATCAAGGGCTCGCCTCCGAAGAAGTCCACCTCAAGATTCGTTCTTCCGCGGGAATTTTCGATGAGGAAATCGAGGGCGCGCTTGCCCACCTCAAAGCTCATCACCGCGCGAGCGCCCTGATACTTGCCCTGGCTTGCGAAGCAATATGCGCAGTTCAGATTGCAGGTGTGTGCAACGTGAAGGCAAAGAGCCTTCACAACGCCCGAGGTCTTCCGCTTCAGGTCGCCCGCGATGGGCTCGAAGGTGTCGGGTGTGAAAAGCTTGCCCATGTCCCGAAGCTCCTCAATGTCGGAAATGCAGTCGAGGACGTCCTCACGGGTCACGTCGTCGCGGTCTTTATATTTTTCGAGTATCTCGGATACGATTCTTTCGGCAGGGGTCGTTTCATACATGCCGATGATATCGTATGCCACCTCGTCCACAAGGTGGACGGAGCCGGAGCAAACGTCAAGAACGATATTATATCCGCCGAGCTTATATGCGTGGATCATTTCAAACCTCTTTATGGAATATTATAAAGTCACAAAAAATGCCGCCAAAAGGCGGCATTTCGGTGCTAATACGAATTACTTCTTATTCTGCTTTTTGTTTTCGCACTTCTGGTTTGCAATACCGCAGCTGGTCTTGCAAGCAGACTGACAAGAAGTCTGGCACTCGCCGCAGCCACCCTTCTTAGCGCTTTCGCAAAGATTCTTCGTAACGAGGGTCTTGATACGCTTCATTTTATGGTGTTCCTTTCTTTGCATTTGTGCTTGGGGGCGCAATACTGCGGACCTCCAAATGATTAATACCCGATAATTATATCACGAAGGCAATGATAAGTCAATCGTGCGGCGGCGGTTTTTTCTGCCATATCGAAGAAAATATCCGACCACAAATGCAAAATCACAAAAATAATACCACCTAATTAAAAACTGCGTACTTGATATAAATATGATACTTGATATATAATATGTGTGTAAATATTAAGTAAACAAAGGGAGTGCGCCCTGTGGAAGACAGATACACTTCACGCACCCGTAATCTGATCGGGGACGAAGCACAAAACAGAATAATCGCCTCGAAGGTAGCCGTTTTCGGCGTGGGCGGCGTTGGCTCGTACACCGTGGAGGCTCTTGCCCGCGCAGGTGTGGGTGAATTTATCCTTGTGGACGGCGACACCGTCTCCGAATCTGACGTGAACCGCCAGCTTATCGCCACCACCGAAAACATAGGAGAGCCCAAGGTGACAGCCGCAAAAAGGCGCATCCTTTCAATAAATCCCCGGGCGAAGGTAACGGAACTTCACCTTTTCTACCTTCCCGACACGAAAGACGCCGTTGACCTTTCGGACTGCGACTACATCGTGGACGCCATCGACAACGTAACGGCGAAGCTCATGCTCGCCGCATACGGAGAGGAGCATTCGGTCCCCGTTATCAGCTCCATGGGCACGGGAAACAAGCTGGACCCCTCCCGCTTTTACGTGACAGACATATCGAAAACTGCGGGCGACCCTTTGGCAAGGGTCATGCGCCGCGAGTGCCGCGCCCGCGGCATCAGGCACCTTAAGGTGGTGGTCTCCGACGAGGAGCCCATCAAGGGAGCAAGCATCAGCACCGAAACCAGGCGTGCCATCCCCGCAAGCATCAGCTTCGTGCCCTCTGCGGCAGGGCTCGTTATCGCAGGCGAGGTCATCCGCGACCTTGCGGGCATAGAACTGAAAAAGAGGAAGAATCAATGATAAAAACGCAGAAATTCCGCGTGACAGGCATGAGCTGCTCAGCCTGCAGCGCTTTTGTGGAAAGACTCACCCTTGGTGTTGCGGGCGTTGAATCCTGCGCTGTGAGCCTTCTCACAGATTCAATGACCGTGCGCTACGACACCGAAGCCGCCACACCCGACGCAATAATTGAAGCCGTTAAGTCAGGCGGCTACGGCGCAGAGATACTGGACTCCGCAAAGGCTGCCCGCGAGCGTGAGGAAACGGAGCGCCGCGAGGACGGCAGGACACGCCGCCGTCTCATTCTTTCGATAGTGCTTTCCCTGCCCGTTATGTATCTTTCAATGGGCGTTATGTGGGGAGCCCCCGTCCCTTCGTTTATAAGCTATTACGTTTCCGCCGCCATTCAGGCTGTGCTCTCCGCGGCGGTAATGGCTGTGAATATCCACTACTATAAGAGCGGATTTTCCTCCGCCCGTCACGGCTCGCCGAATATGGACACCCTCGTGACGCTGGGCACCCTTGCATCCTACGCGTACAGCGTCTATCTCGTTGCCGTGGAGGCTCATCACCTTTATTTTGAGTCTGCGGCGATGATACTCACCCTCGTGACCTTGGGCAAGAGCCTTGAAGCCCGCTCCCGCAGGCACACCACCGACGCCATCCGCGCTCTCGCCGCCCTTGCTCCCGCAAGAGCAAGAGTTATCCGCGGCGGAGAAGAGATCTCCCTCCCCACCGGGGAGCTTAAGCCCGGCGACACCGTAAAGCTTGCCGAGGGCGAGCCCGTCCCCTCGGACGGAATCGTTATCTCCGGCGCCGTCAGCTGTGACGAAAGCGCCGTGACCGGCGAGTCCATGCCCGTGCTGAAGCAGGTGGGCGACACCGTTATCTGCCCTGCCACCGTAACCTCGGGCTATGCGGAAATGCGTGTCACCGAAACGGGCGACGGCACCACACTTGCAAACATCATCGCTCTCGTTGAGGATGCGGCGGCGTCGAAGGCACCCGTTGCACGTCTTGCCGACAGGATAGCAAAGATATTCGTGCCTGCCATCATCTCCATTGCCATCGTCACCGCAGCCCTGTGGCTGGCCTTTGGCGGCGGCGTTGAGCGCGCCCTCACGTCTGCAGTTTCCGTGCTCGTTATTTCCTGCCCCTGCGCGCTTGGGCTTGCAACACCCACCGCCGTCACTGCCGCATGCGGCACCGGCGCCTCCATGGGTATCCTCGTCCGCTCCGGCGAGGCACTTGAAGCCGCACACAAGCTGAAGGCCGTTGCCTTCGATAAGACCGGCACTCTCACCACAGGTGAGATGACGGTGGACGGGGTATTCCCCCGCGGCAGTGTCTCCGAGGCTGAGCTCATTGCCCTTGCGGCATCGGTGGAGGAAATGTCCTCCCACCCCCTGGCAGATGCCGTTGTACGCTATGCAAGAGAAAACTCCGTGGCGCTTCTCTCCGCGGAGAGCTTTGAAAGCACCGTGGGCGGCGGAGTTTCCGCCCTTGTGAACGGCAACGACGTTGCCGTCGGAAACGAAAGCTTCCTTTCGGAGCGCGGCGTCAACGTGACGGATGCGGCTCCCGCACCGGGCAAAACCGCCCTTTACGTTGCCGTTAACGGAGAATTTTGCGGCTCCCTCACCGTTTCCGACAGGATACGCGACGGCGCGAAGGATGCCGTCAGCGAGCTTTCCGGCCTTGGCATAAGCGTATACATGATCACGGGCGATAACGAGTCCACCGCATACGCCGTTGCCGACGCCCTTTCCATCAGACGCGAAAACGTGACATACGGCGTGCGCCCCTCCGGCAAGATCGAAGCGCTTTCGAAGATACGGGCCGCCCACGAGGGCGAGCTTGTGGCCATGGTTGGCGACGGCATCAACGATGCACCCGTTTTGTCTGCCGCCGACGTGGGTATCGCTGCCGCAACAGGCAAAAACGCCGTTGCCTCCTCCGCCGCCGACATAATCCTTATGGGAAGCGACCCCCGAAGCGTCACAACGTCGATACGTCTTTCCGCGCGCGCTATGCGCATCATCAAGGAAAATCTTTTCTGGGCGCTCATCTACAACTGCATCGCGATCCCCATCGCGGCAGGCGCCTTCTACCCTTTATTCAACCTGACATTGAGCCCGATGCTTGCGTCGGCCGCCATGGGACTCTCTTCCCTTTTCGTGGTGACGAACGCGCTGAGGCTTCGCAAATTCAAATAACTTAAGGAGTTTTTGACTATGGGACTTTTCACAAGAAAAAAAGCTGACGTAACACTCATCGTTGAGGGCATGCACTGCGGACATTGCTCCGCCCGCGTTATTGCGGCACTCTCCGCCATCCCCGGCGTAAAAAAGGTGACCGTGAATCTTGACAAAAAGATCGCGGAGGTGACGGAGACCGCGAAGGGCGCCGCTGACCGCGAGGCTATGAGAGCCGCCGTTGACGGACTCGGATTCAAGGTGGTTGACATCAAATAAACAAAAAAAGAGCCCGACCTCCATCGGGCTCTTTTTTGTTTTACTTGCAATAATTGATGAATCTTTCCTTAACGTGCACGTTATCGAAGGTGCCTCTTCCGCCGGGTGCCTTCGCACGGACAGAGCCCTCGAAGAACACGATGCGGTAGCGGTAGGTGAGCTCTCCGCCTGCAGGAATGGTGAGTCCGCCGCGGAAATAGAGGTTGTTAGCTGCGAAAAGTCCGTAGTTGCGGATGTGCCAGGTGGCGGGATAGCGCTCGTTCTTTTCATTGTCGAAAACAGCGATGCCAACGTCCTTGCCTGCAAGCTTGCCGCCGTAAACGCACCAGTTTGCCGCCTTGCCCCAGCATTCGCCCTCGCCCGTGGCGCCGTAGGAGTTTTCCATGTAACCGCCTGCGTCAACGCGAAGGGGGTCTGCCATTCTCACGCCGAGAGGACCTGCCTCCTTGGTGGGACCGAAGTCCACCTTGCCGTAGGATGCCTTATAGGTGATGGCAACGTCGATGTAGCGGCAGCCCTTCTCCTGATTATAGAACTTATATTCCGCCGCCGCGTCTATCATGGGCACGCCGTCGTGGGAACACCAGACGGTGTTTGCGGTGAAAGAGGAATACGCCGCACCGGTGACGATCTTTTCGATGCCGCGGTGGTGCTGGATGCCGCAGTTTGCGGGCTCGTTCCAGAAGTCAACGTTTGCGGGAGCGCCGTCGCCCTCAAGGGTCACGTCGCCAACGCCGAAGAAAACGGAGCGGTGGTGCGGATGCTCCTTAGTTTCGAAATCGAGACGGGTGAAGCTTTCGCCGAAGGAGGTCATAACGGGACCGAGATAGGGCTTATAAAGCTTGTCGGTGTAAACGTACGAGGTGAAAAACTCGCCGCCGATGAGAACGTCCAGCTTGTCCTCGCCTTCCTCGAAGGTGAGGGACTTCACCGAATCGGAATGAGTCAGGCTGAGCTCGTATTCTCCCGGAGGAACGGAAAGGACTGCGGTGAGCACACCGTCCTCTATCTGGGCGGGGAAGAGCCTGCCGAAAACGGAAACGGCGTTGCACTCAAAATCGGGGGCTTCGCTGAGCTTGAACGTAACGGGCTCGCTTTCAATGAAGCGTGTGGCTTTGAACTTGACGGTCATTGTTATTCTCCTTTATTTTATCAGAATCTGTCTTTCACGAAGCTGTATGCAAGGGCGACTTCCTTTTCAAAGTCGGAAAATCCGCATTCAACGGATATTCTGCCTTCGTAGGCGGTGCTTTTCAGCGCAGCCGCAAAGGCGGTGAGGTATTTTCCGTCCACGGAGCCGGGATAGGTGCGGTCCGGCGCCTCGGACACGTGGATGTGACAGGGAAGCTCGCTGTGAGAGGAAAGCACGTCGGGTGCTTCGCCGCCCCAGGCCATGTGAAAAGCATCCGCAAGATACTTCACGCGGGGAAGCGCCACCTGCTCGGCAAGGCTCGCGCCCTCGCCCGTCAGGTTGATGGCGTTACATTCAGATGCACGAAGGGGCTCGATGGCAACGGTGACGCCGCAGCGCTCGCCGATACCGTTACACATGCGGAGGAATTTCTTTATATATTCGCAGCCCTCCGCCCTCGTCATTCCCTCGGGAATGCGGCGGGCGCCGCCGGAGCCGAAAACCACCGTTTCCACCCCGATGCGGGAAAGCCTTGACAGAGCCTTATCAACGTAGCGGTAAAGCTCGCCGTCGGGTGAGTCCGCACCCTCCGACACGATCTTATATTCGAAGGGGATAAAGCTGTTTGCGGCGCGGATGGGAAGACGCATTTCAGCAAGAGCGGAAACCTGCTCCTCCGTCAGCTTCATTATCATACCAACGCCCACCTCGGCAAAGTCGAAGCCTGCGCCGAGAATGGCGTTCACGCCGGAAACCAGCTGTGTGAGCGCGTCTTTTTTCACACCGGAAACACCCTCCGGCATGAAGGATGCGCCGGGCACGCAGCAGCCAAGACTGTATTTTGACATACGGAAAGCTCCTTTATATAAGTCTCTTTTCTTGATTATATCACAAACACGCGGAGCGGTACAATAAAAATGGTAAAAAACTCGTGCTCCGTTGTTGCAACGGGGACGAAAAAACTATATAATATACTCCGAAGCAATGTTATTTATAAGCAGGATAAAAAAGTAATGATAAAATATAATTTGGACGAGCTCATAACCGAAGCGGAGGGTGCCCTCCGCCCCGTTTTCGACGATATAGACAGGATCGCTGAGGTGCGCACCCGCCACATCATCGATTCCTTCCGCCGCCGCGGAATGTCGGAGGCGTGCCTTTATCCCACCAGCGGATACGGCTACGGCGACCGCGGAAGGGAGACTCTGGACCTTGTGTATGCAGACGTTTTCGGCACCGAAGCCGCCGTCGTCCGTCACAGCATCGCAAACGGCACTCACGCACTCACCATCGGCCTTTTCGGTCTTCTCCGCACCGGCGACCGCATGCTCTCCGTTACCGGCGCCCCCTACGACACCCTTGAGGAGGTCATCGGCAAGCGCGGCGAGGCGGGAGTCGGGTCCCTTCGCGATTTCGGCGTTGAATACGGCGAGCTTGCGCTGACAGAGGTAGGCGGCATCGACTATCCTGCCCTTGAGCGGGAGCTTAACGAGCACAAAAACATCAAGGTGGTGTACGCACAGCGCAGCCGCGGCTACAGCGACCGCCGCGCATTCACGGCGGCAGAGCTTGACGAGCTTGCGGACTTCGTTCACGCACACAGCGAAGCATACTGCGTTGTGGACAACTGCTACGGCGAGTTCACGGAAATGACGGAGCCCCGCGCCGACCTTTTCATGGGCTCTCTTATCAAAAATCCCGGCGGCGGACTTGCAATGTCCGGCGGCTATTTCGCAGGCACAGCCCGTGCCGTTGAGCTTGCCTCCTACCGCCTCACCTCCCCCGGTATCGGCGGCGAGGTGGGTGCCACCCTCGGCCAGAACAGACTTATGATACAGGGCTTCTTCATGGCGCCTCACACCGTTGCCGCATCGAAGAAAACGGCGGCTCTCGCCGCGTACGTTTTCGAGAAGCTGGGCTATGAGGTCTCCCCCCGCTGGGATGAGAAGCGCTCCGACATCATCGAATCCATCAAATTCGGCGATCCAGAAAAGCTCTGTGCTTTCTGCCGCGGCATCCAGTACGGCTCCCCCATCGATTCCTTCGTGACCCCCGAGCCCTGGGACATGCCCGGCTACGCAGACCCCGTTATAATGGCGGCGGGCACCTTCGTTTCCGGCGCCTCCATCGAGCTCTCCGCCGACGGACCCCTCCGCGAGCCCTACATTGCCAAGTCGGAGG